>NZ_JBFUAB010000009.1:0-215225 GCF_056406535.1 Roseateles sp. P1_C1_2 | reverse complement strand
ATCCGAAGCCCCGGCTCGCCGGGGCTTTGTCATTTCTGAAGTCTGGTGCGCCACACGACGGTGCACCGGTTGCAACCCAGCCATTACGATGGCCCACCCGCCATGAAATTCGTTGACGAAGCCACCATCGATGTCGCCGCCGGTAACGGTGGCGCTGGCTGCGCGAGCTTTCGCCGCGAAAAGTTCATCCCCTTCGGTGGCCCCGACGGTGGCGACGGCGGCAAGGGCGGCAGCGTCTGGGCCGAGGCTGACCGCAATCTCAACACGCTGATCGACTACCGCTATGCGCGCCGCCACGAGGCCCGCAACGGCGAGGCCGGCCGTGGTTCGGACTGCTTCGGTGCGGCGGCCGACGACATCGTGCTGCGCGTGCCGGTCGGCACCATCATCACCGACCTCGAAACCGAGTCCGTCATCGGAGAACTGCTGGAGCCGGGTCACCGCATCCTGATCTGCAAGGGCGGCGACGGCGGTTTCGGCAACCTCCATTTCAAGACCTCGACGAACCGGGCGCCGCGTCAGAAGACGCCGGGTTGGCCGGGCGAGATCAAGAAGATCCGCATGGAGTTGCGCGTGCTGGCCGATGTCGGCCTGCTGGGCCAGCCCAACGCCGGCAAGTCGACGCTGATCACGGCCATTTCGAACGCCAAGCCCAAGATTGCGGACTATCCGTTCACGACGCTGCATCCCAACCTCGGCGTCGTGCGCGTTGCGCCGGAGAAGAGCTTCGTCGTGGCCGACATTCCAGGCCTCATCGAAGGTGCAGCGGAGGGGGCCGGCCTGGGCCACCAGTTCCTGCGCCATCTGCAGCGCACGCGCCTCTTGCTGCACGTCGTTGACCTGGCCCCCTTCGACCCCGAAGTCGACCCCGTCAAGGAAGCCAAGGCGATCGTCGCCGAGCTCAAGAAGTACGACCCCGAGTTGCATGACAAGCCGCGCTGGCTGGTGCTCAACAAGCTGGACATGGTGCCCGAGGAAGAGCGCGAAGCCCGCGTGAAGGACTTCGTCAAGCGCTACAAGTGGAAGGGCCCGGTCTTCAAGATTTCCGCGCTGACGCGCGAGGGCTGCCAGCCCCTCATCCACGCCATCTACGACCACGTTGCCGCCGAGCAGAAGGTGGTCGAGGACCGCGACGTCCGCTTCGACGCCCCCGACACCACAGAATGACCCTGCTCTCCAGCGCGCGCCGCATCGTTGTCAAAGTCGGTTCCAGCCTCGTCACCAACGAGGGCCGGGGCGTTGACGCCGAAGCGATCGCGAACTGGAGCCGTCAACTGGCGGCATTGGCCAACGAAGGGCGTGAGCTGATCATGGTGTCCAGCGGCGCCATCGCCGAGGGCATGAAGCGCCTCGGTTGGGCGACGCGCCCCAAAGAGCTGCATGAGTTGCAGGCCGCCGCCGCCGTCGGCCAGATGGGCCTGGCGCAGATGTACGAGAGCCAGCTCAGCGCCCAAGGCATGGCCAGCGCCCAGGTGCTGCTGACCCACGCCGACCTGGCCGACCGCGAGCGTTATCTCAATGCCCGCTCGACGCTGCTGACGCTGCTGGCGCATCGCGTGCTGCCGGTCATCAACGAGAACGACACCGTCGTCAACGACGAGATCAAGTTCGGCGACAACGACACGCTGGGTGCGCTCGTCGCCAACCTCGTCGAGGCCGACGCCCTCGTCATCCTGACCGACCAGCGCGGCCTGTATTCAGCCGACCCGCGCAAGGACCCTTCTGCCCGCTTCATCGACACGGCCCAGGCCGGTGACCCTGAGCTGGAGCGCATGGCCGGCGGCGCGGGCTCCAGCCTCGGCCGCGGCGGCATGATCACCAAGATCCTGGCCGCCAAGCGCGCTGCGGGCAGCGGCGCCGGCACCGTGATCGCCTGGGGGCGCGAGCCCGACGTGCTGCTGCGACTGGCGCGGGGCGAGGCCATCGGGACGGCCCTGCACGCAGCAACGCCCAAGCTGGCGGCGCGCAAGCAGTGGATGGTTGATCACCTGCAACTGCGCGGGGCCGTCAAGGTCGATGCCGGCGCGGCGATCAAGCTGCGTGACGAAGGCAAGAGCCTGCTGCCCATCGGTGTCGTCGAAGTGCAGGGCGGCTTCCACCGCGGCGATGTCATYGCCGTGCAGACGGCCGAAGGCGTTGAGCTGGCCCGTGGCCTGGCCAACTATTCAGCGTCGGAAGCGCGATTGATCGCGCGCAAGCCGTCGTCGGAGTTCGAGGCCCTGCTCGGTTACGCAGCAGAGCCTGAACTTATCCACAGAGACAACCTGGTGCTCCGCTAGGAGCTCAGCTCGTTGGCTCGCCGTCCGGTGGTGACGCAGTCGTCTCCACCGGCGCCTCCAAAGGCATCGGCCCGCTGTTGCGCTCCCGATGCGCCGGCCGCATGCCGGCGCGCAGATAGCGGTTGTGGTGGTTGATGCGCGGCAGATAGCGCGCCAGCTCCGTCAGCGCCATCTCGTAGACGCCGCGCTTGAACTCGATGACGGCCTCGAGTGGCACCCAGTACTCGTTCCAGCGCCAGGCGTCGAACTCGGGGTGGTCGGTGGCGCGCAGATTCATGTCGCAGTCGCGGCCCACCATCTGCAGCAGGAACCAGATCTGTTTCTGGCCGCGATAGTGGCCGCGCGCATCGCGCCGGATGAAGTGCTCGGGCACCTCATAGCGCAGCCAGTCGCGTGTTCTCGCGATGATGCGCACATGCTCTGGTATGAGCCCCACCTCTTCGTGGAGCTCTCGGAACATCGCCTGCTCAGGCGTTTCACCGTGCTTGATGCCCCCTTGCGGGAACTGCCACGAGTGCGTCCGGATGCGCTTGCCCCAGAACACCTCGTTGCGTTGGTTGAGCAGGATGATGCCGACGTTGGGGCGGAAGCCTTCACGGTCGAGCATAATCAACCTCAAATCTCTAGTTGGTTCGATTATTGCATCGGGCCGCGATTGCCACAGCGCCCTCGCTAACCCGAAGATTTGCCTCTGTTTTGTCGTGACTTCGGCCGGGTTTTCACCCGGCCTTCGCATTTGGTTTGCCCATGAAAGCCTCCCAGTTTTTCGTCTCCACCCTCAAGGAAGCGCCCGCCGATGCCGAGGTCGTCAGCCACAAGCTGATGATGCGCGCCGGCATGATCAAGCGCCTGGGCGCCGGCATTTACAACTACATGCCGATGGGGCTTCGCGTCATCCGCAAGGTCGAGAAGATCATTCGCGAGGAGATGGATGCGGCCGGCGCCGTCGAGTGCCTGATGCCCGTCATCCAGCCTGCCGAGCTGTGGCAGGAAACTGGCCGCTTCGACAAGATGGGCCCCGAACTGCTGCGCGTGAAGGACCGCCATGGCCGCGACTTCATCGTCCAGCCGACCAGCGAGGAAGTCATCACCGACATCGCTCGCCAGGAGCTGCGCAGCTACCGCCAGCTGCCGAAAAATTTCTATCACATCCAGACCAAGTTCCGCGACGAGCGCCGCCCGCGCTTCGGCCTGATGCGTGGCCGCGAGTTCACGATGAAGGATGCCTATTCCTTCGACCGTGACGTGGAGTCGGCCGGCCGCAGCTACGAGAACATGTACGCGGCCTACTGCAAGATCTTCGACCGCTTCGGCCTGCAATACCGCGCCGTCGCGGCGGACACCGGCGCCATCGGCGGCGACCGCTCGCATGAGTTCCAGGTCATCGCGGACACCGGCGAGGACGCCATCGTCTACTGCCCGACCAGCGACTACGCGGCCAACATGGAGCTCGCGGAAGCCGTGGCCCTGCTGCCTGGCCGCGCCGCTGCCCTGCAGGCGCTGAGCAAGACGCCCACGCCCGGCAAGGCCACCTGCGCCGAGGTCGCGCTGCTGCTGAACCTGCCGCTGGCCCAGACGGTGAAGTCCCTGGTGCTGGCCACCGATGAGCTCGACAAGGACGGCAACATCGTCAAGACCCAGGTCTGGCTGCTGCTGGTGCGTGGCGACCACGACCTGAACGAGGTCAAGGCCGGCAAGGTCGAAGGCCTGAAGGGCGGCTTCCGCTTCGCGACGGGCGGCGAGATCGACGCCCACTTCGGCTGCAAGCCCGGCTACCTCGGCCCCATCGGCTTGAAGCAGCCGCTGAAGATCGTCGCCGACCGCACCGTCGCTGTCATGAGTGACTTCGTCTGCGGCGCCAACGAAGCAGACTTCCACTTCACCGGCGCCAACTGGGGCCGCGACCTGCCCGAGCCCGATGTCGTCGCCGACATCCGCAATGTCGTCGCCGGCGACCCCTCGCCCGACGGCAAGGGCCTGCTCGCCATCCAGCGCGGCATCGAGGTCGGCCATGTCTTCTATCTCGGCACCAAGTACTCGTCCGCGATGAACGCGAACTTCCTGGACGAGAACGGCAAGCCCAAGCTGATGGAGATGGGCTGCTATGGCATCGGCGTGACGCGCATCCTGGGTGCCGCCATCGAGCAGAACCACGATGCGCGCGGCATCATCTGGCCGGACGCCATCGCGCCGTTCACGGTCGTCATCTGCCCCATCGGCGCGGACCGCAGCGCCGACGTCAAGGCCGCTGCCGACAAGCTCTACGAAGAGCTGAAGGCGCTGGGCGTGGACGTRCTGCTGGACGACCGCGGCGAGCGCCCCGGTGCCATGTTTGCGGACTGGGAGCTGATCGGCGTGCCGCACCGCGTCGTGCTGGGCGACCGTGGCCTGAAGGAAGGCCAGGTCGAGTACCAGGGCCGCCGCGATGAAGCCGCGACCAAGCTGGGCGTCAACGATGTGGTCGGCCATCTGAAGGGCCTGCTCAAGCTTTGAAGCGCCGGCTGCTGCTGTCCAGCCTGCTCGCCGCGCCGTTGGCGGCGCGGGCGGGCGCCCAGGTCGAGGAGCCGCTGGCGGATTCGATGCGCTCGGCGCTGAGCGCGTCCATCGCGCAGAGCGCGCCGCCGCGCCCCAGGTTCGATGCCAGCCAGATCGACGAGCGCATGGCCTATCTGCGCTGGCTGGGCGCCATGAGCGAGCGGCTGAAGAAACGCAAGACCGAGGCGCAGATCCGCATCGAGTTCCTCGAGACGGTCTGGTACGAAGCCAAGCGCGCGGGCCTGGAGCCCAGCCTGGTGCTCGGCCTCGTGCAGGTGGAGAGCGGCTTTCGCAAATACGCCATCAGCATTGCCGGCGCGCGCGGCTATATGCAGGTCATGCCCTTCTGGGCCAAGCTGATCGGCGACGGCGACGCCGCGAGCCTCTTCCACATGCAGAGCAACCTGCGTTTTGGCTGCGTCATCCTGCGCCACTACCTGGACCGCGAGAAGGGCGACATGTACCTCGCGCTGGGGCGCTACAACGGCAGCCGCGGCAAGCCCGAGTACCCGAACGCCGTGTTTGCCGCACGTCGGCAGTGGCTGCTGCCGGGCGAGAAGTGAAGGGCCAGTAAAGCCCTCAGGGCTTACCCGGCGTGGCTTGTGGCTGGGGTTGATTGGCGCGTTAGGCTTGGTGGTTTCGTCCACAAGACAAGCCGCCGATGCACGCTGCCAAACGCTTTGCGCCCCTTCTTCTCACCACGCTGCTGGCCACCAGCCTGAGCTGGGCCCAGTCCACGGACAACCCCCTCTTCGCGCCAAGCCCGCTGCCGCTGCAATACCCGCAGTTCGACAAGGTGAAGGACGAACATTTCGGCCCGGCCCTGGACAAGGGCATGGCCGAGCAACTGGCCGAGATCCAGGCCATTGCGGACAACCCCGCGGCGCCCACCTTCGACAACACCATCATCGCGTGGGAGAAGAGCGGCCGGCTGCTGGGCCGCACCTCCACGCTGCTGTTCAGCCTGATCGGCGCCGATGCCAACCCGGCCCGCCAGCAGCTGCAGACCGACTACGCCGCCAAGCTCGCCGCGCATCGCGACGCGGTGCTGCTCAACCCCAAGCTGTTCGCACGCATCGAGGCCTTGTATGCGGCACGCACCACGGCGGCGCCCAACGCCCAGGGCACGCGCCTCATCGAGCGCTACCGCCGTGACATGGTGCGCGCCGGCGCCCAGCTGAGCGATGAGCAGAAGGTGCGCATGAAGGCCATCAATGCCGAAGTGGCGACGCTGGGCGCGCGCTTCAACCGAGCGGTGCTGGCCGAGGTCAATGACTCGGCCCTCGTCGTCGACAGCGCCGAGGAGCTGGCCGGCCTGACACCGGCCCAGATCTCCGCCGCCTCGGAGGCGGCCAAGAAGAAGGGCCTGGAAGGCAAATACCTGCTGACGCTGCTGAACACCACCATCCAGCCGCCCGAGACCGAGCTGCAGAACCGCGCGCTGCGCGAACGCCTGCATTTGGCCTCGGTCGCCCGCGGCAGCCGCGGCAATGCCAATGACACGACGGGCATCGTGTCGCGCGTGATGACGCTGCGCCAGGAGCGCGCCGCCCTGCTGGGCTATGCCACGCCGGCCGCCTATGTGCTGGAGGAAGAAACGGCCAAATCGGCCGAAGCCGTCAACGCCATGCTCGGCAAGCTCGGGCCGGCCGCCGTCGCCTCCGCCAGACAGGAAGCGGCCGAACTGCAGAAGCTCATCGACACCGACCAAGCCGCCAAGAAGCAGCCCAGCTTCGCGCTGCAGCCCTGGGACTGGAGCTACTACTCCGAGAAGCTGCGCGCCGCCAAGTACGGCTTCGACGAGAGCCAGCTCAAGCCCTATCTGGAGCTCACCAGCGTGCTGGAGAAGGGCGTCTTCTACGCCGCCAACCAGCTCTACGGCATCAGCTTCAAGCGCCGCACCGACCTGCCGGTCTACCGTGACGACGTGCGCACCTACGACGTCTTCGACAGCGACGGCAAGCAGCTCGCCATCTTCATCGCCGACCTCTACGCCCGCCCGAGCAAACGCGGCGGTGCGTGGATGAACGCCTATGTCGGCCAGAACCCGCTGGAGGGCACTTCCCCCGTCGTCGCCAACCACCTCAACATCCCCAAGCCACCCGCCGGCGAGCCGACGCTGCTGACCTGGGACGAGGTCAACACGCTGTTCCACGAGTTCGGCCACGCGCTGCATGGCATGTTCAACAAGGGCCTGTATCCGGGCCTCTCCCGCGTGCCGCGTGACTTCGTCGAATACCCCTCGCAGGTCAACGAGGTCTGGGCCGACTGGCCCAGCGTGCTGGCCAATTACGCCAAGCACTACCAGACCGGCGCACCCATGCCGCGCGAACTGCTCGACAAGGTGGCGCGTGCCAAGCGTTTCAACCAGGGCTACACGACGCTGTCCTATCTCGGCGCGGCCATCGTCGACCAGCGCCTGCACCAGCTCAAGGCCGGTGAGGTGCCGGCCGCCGACGGCGTCATGGCCTTCGAGGCCAAGGTGCTGAAGGACGAGGGCATCGCCTTCGGCCCGGTGCCGCCGCGCTACCGCCTGCCCTACTTCAGCCACATCATGGGCGGCTACTCGGCTGGCTACTACGCCTACATCTGGAGCGAGGTGCTGGACGCCGACACCGTGGAATGGCTGAAGGCCCATGGCGGCCTCAAGCGTGCCAACGGCGACGCGTTGCGCGCCAAGCTGTTGTCGCGTGGCGGCAGCGAGGATGCGATGGTGCTGTTCCGCAACCTGGTCGGGCATGAGCCCGACATCAAGCCGCTGCTGGAACGCCGCGGCCTGGTCGTGCAGAAGCCCTGAGCAGAACCGCTGGGCGCGTCAGGCGTTGGTCGCCAGCGCGCCCGGGTAGCTCAGGGAGCTCGACGTCGCGGAGACGGAGAACACCACGCTGGTGCTGCTGGTCTGCTGCATCAGCGAGGTGTAGAGCGACATGACGCCGCCAGCCGACCTGGCGAGCTTGGCCGCCTGAGAGATGGCGGCGCTTTGCTGAATCGTCGTCGACAGCTTCATCGCCTCCTTGGCCTGGTCGGCGATGCGGTTGGCGAAGCTGGGCTGGCTGGTGTCAGCCTTCAGAAAGGCCTTCATCGCGGCCTTGTCCGCTTCGGAGCCGTTGAAGGCCACGCTGCCGTCGCTCTTCACCGAGATGTCGATGGCTGCCGTCAGGTGGATGCCAGCCTTGTCCATCGCGGTGCGCAGCTCGGCGCCCAGCTTCTTCTGGGCGATGTCGAGCTGGTGCACGGCAGCCGATGACTTGGCCGTGCCGGCCGCGCGTTGCAGGGCAGCCTGGGACACTTGCGAAGTCACCGTCTTGTCGCCGGTGCGGGCATTGGCGGCCGTCTTGCCATTGGCGGCCGAGTTGTCGAGGCCTTGCGTCGACAGATAGTTGAGTAGCGAGGCGTTGAGGCCAGTCACCACGGCATTCCCCTGAGTCTTTCCTGCCGGCATCTTGCGGGCAAGAGGGCGGTCCCAAGGGCGCTGCAAGGCCCGATTCACCGGGCAGTTCGCCGTTGACGTGGGAGGTTAGAGCCCGGTCCAGGTCTTGGGCTGCGCCTGTGCCACGCCCGCCAGCTCGAGCACGCGCTCGGCCGTCTCGTTGACCATCTCCTCGATGGTCTTGGGGTGGTGATAGAAGGCCGGCAGCGGCGGGAAGCAGATGCCGCCCATCTCGGTCACGGCGACCATATTGCGCAGATGAGCCAGGTTGAGCGGCGTCTCGCGCACCATCAGGATGAGGCGGCGGCGCTCCTTCAAGGTGACGTCGGCGGCGCGGGTCAGCAGGTTGTCGCCCAGGCCATGGGCAATCGCGGCCAGGGACTTCATCGAGCAGGGCGCCACCACCATCGCGGCGGTCGCGAAGCTGCCGCTGGCGATGCAGGCGCCGATGTCGCCCGGCGCGTAGGCGTGGTCGGCTTCCGCTTCCAGCGTGGAGCGGTCCAGGCCCAGCTCGTGGTGGGCGTTGAGGATGCCGGCGGGTGTCGCGACCAGGTGGGTTTCGACACCCAGCTCGCGTGAGCGGCGCAGCAGGCGCAGCGCGTAGGCCGCGCCCGTCGCCCCCGTCAGCCCGACGACAAGGCGGGTCACGCCGTGGTCAGGGCCTGTTGCAGCTCACCCGACTCGTACATCTCCATCATGATGTCCGAACCGCCGAGGAATTCGCCGTTGACGTAGAGCTGGGGGATGGTGGGCCAGTTGGCGTAGTCCTTGATGCCCTGGCGCACTTCCTCGTCTTCCAGCACGTTGAAGGTCTTGAGGTCGCTCACGCCGGCGGCTTTCAGGATCTGGATGGCGCRGCCGGAAAAGCCGCACATGGGGAACTGGGCGGTGCCCTTCATGAAGAGCACGACACGGTTGTTCTTGACCAGGTCGTCGATGCGTTGCTGAACGTCGCTCATTGCAGTTCTCGGAAAGGCAAAGCCGTGATTATCCGAGACGCGGCGTGGCCGCGGTCAGTAGCTGTAAGCCAGGCCCAGTTGCAGCAGGGGCTTGAAGCGCAGGTCGCGCATGGCGTCCTCGAAGCCCTGGGCGCTGCTGCGGCCCAGACGCAGGCCGTTATAGGAGCCCGACATCAGGCCGAGATCGGCGCTGAAGGCCAGGCCGCCGTTGTGCACGCGGCCCGTGTAGCCGATGCCGAAGTAGGAGAGGTTGGCGTTGTCCAGCGAATAACCGTCGGGGCCGCTCAGCGACAGGCTGCGTCGGCCGGCGGCGACGGGGCCGCTGCCCAGGGCCAGGCCGCCACTGCTTTGCGACATCGACAGCGGGCCGAGCAGCAGGCCGCCGGTGGCGCGCAGGCCGCCGCGCAGGCTGGAGAAACCGGAACTGGTGAGGTAGTAGTCGCCGAGCAGGTTGGCGCTGAGCACGCGCGAGCCGCCGAGATGAGGCTGCTGGGCCTCGCTGCCGCTGTCGACGCTGTTCAACTGCAATCGCGCCTGCCAGCGCGGATTGGCGTTGTCGTCGGCCCAGGCCGGGACAGCGGCGAGAACACAGAGGCTCAGTACTGCAGCGCTGGCGAGGCGGACCATGATCGTCTCCTGCGCGGTGCATCGGGTGGCACCGGGATTTGATACTACGCCGGCCAGTCAGTTACGGGAATGAAGAACTGGCAGCAATACATCACACATTTCGGGGTGGTTTCAGCTGGTTGCACGCCAGCGGCCACCGCTGGCCCGGGGCCGATCGGCCAGGTCGCGCCTCAGCGTGGCCTGGGCAAAACCCCGTTCGGTCAGGCGGGCGCCGACCGCTTCGGCCTGATCCCAGCCATGCTCCATCAGCAGCCAGCCGCCGTCGTTGAGGTGTTGCGGTGCAACATCAACAAGGGTCTGCAGGTCGGCCAGGCCGTCGCCGCCGGGCGTGAGCGCCGTGCGGGGCTCGTGGCGCAGGGCCGGCAGGTGCGGGTCGTCGCCGGCGATATACGGCGGGTTGCTGACGACGAGATCGAAGCGTCGGCCGGCCAGCGGCTCGAACCAGCTGCCATGGCGCCAGTCGACGGCCAGGCCCAGGCGTTCGCCGTTGGCGCGGGCGACGGCCAGGGCGTCGGCGCTGAAGTCCACCGCTGTGACCTGGGCGCGCGGGCAAGCCGC
This sequence comes from Roseateles sp. P1_C1_2, assembly GCF_056406535.1. Taxonomy (NCBI): domain Bacteria; kingdom Pseudomonadati; phylum Pseudomonadota; class Betaproteobacteria; order Burkholderiales; family Sphaerotilaceae; genus Roseateles; species Roseateles sp. P1_C1_2. Next base: position 204,837 of record NZ_JBFUAB010000009.1, on the reverse strand, counting down.
CTTGATGGCCAGCGCGATGGCGCCGCTGCCGGTGCCGAGGTCGACGACGCTGGGCTGGCCAGCCAGGCCGGAAAGCAGTTCCAGCGCCCAGTCGACCAGGGTTTCCGTGTCGGGGCGGGGTATCAACGTGGCGGGCGTCACCTGCAGCATCAGGCCGTGGAAAGGCTGCCAGCCGGTCAGATGGGCCAGCGGTTCGCCAGCGGCCAGCCTGTTCAAAGCGGCTTCAGCATCGTGAACCGGCGCGTCGCCGTGGGTGATCAACCAGGCGCGGTCTTGGCCAGTCAGATGGCTCAGCAGCGTCTGCGCATCGCCGCGCTCGACGCCGAGCCGGCGGGCGAGGGCGAGCGCTCCATCTACCGTCAAGCTGGCCGTCACACGCGGCCTTCTTCGAGCTGGGCCAGTTGCTCCGCTGCCTGCGCCGCGAGCAGGCCCTGGATCACGTCGCTGAGGTCGCCGTCCAGGATCTGACCGAGCTTGTAGAGCGTCAGGTTGATGCGGTGGTCGGTCAACCGGCCCTGCGGGAAGTTGTAGGTGCGGATGCGGTCGCTGCGGTCGCCGCTGCCGATCAGGCCCTTGCGCGTGGCTGCCTCCTTGGCGGCGCGCTCGCTGCGCTCCTTCTCCTGGATGCGTGCCTGCAGCACCTGCAGCGCCTTGGCCTTGTTGCTGTGCTGGCTGCGGCCGTCCTGGCATTCGGCCACGATGCCGGTCGGCAGGTGGACGACGCGCACGGCGGAATCGGTCTTGTTGATGTGCTGGCCACCGGCGCCGCTGGCACGGAAGGTATCGATGCGCAGGTCGGCCGGGTTCAGCGTGATGGCCTCGGCCTCGTCGGGCTCGGGCATCACGGCGATCGTGCAGGCGCTGGTGTGGATGCGGCCCTGGGTCTCGGTCGCCGGCACGCGCTGCACGCGGTGGCCGCCGCTCTCGAACTTGAGGCGACCGTAGACGCTGTCGCCCTCCACGCGCACGACCAGCTCCTTGTAACCGCCCAGGTCCGACACGTTTTCGGACAGGATTTCGGTGCGCCAGCCCTGGCCTTCGGCGAAGCGCAGGTACATGCGCGCCAGATCGCCGGCGAACAGGGCCGATTCGTCACCACCTGCGCCGGCGCGGATTTCCAGGAAGGCGTTGCGTTCGTCGTCGGGGTCCTTGGGGATCAGGGCGAGCTGCAGTTCGTGATCCAGCGCGGCGAGGGCCGCCTCGTTGGCGGCGATCTCCTCGCGGGCCATCTCGGCCATCTCGGGGTCGGCGAGCATGTCGCGCGCGGCCGCGAGGTCGGCCTCGTGCGCTTGATAGCGGCGGTAGCGCTCGACCAGGCCTGACACCTCGGACTGCTCCCTGGTCAGCGCGCGATAGCGCTTCATGTCCGATGCGATGCTGCCGTCGGCGAGAAGGGCGTCGAGCTCGGCGAGGCGGAAGCCAAGGCGGTCGAACTGCTGGCGAAGGGAATCTTTCATGGGCGGCAAACAAGAAGGGCAGTCAGGGGCGGCGCGAGGATTCCATCCTTGGGCGCCGGGCGGCGAGCGAGATCGCCGCTAAGACTGCTTGCCGCGCAGGAAGAGGCGCGACACCGTCTGCGCCAGCTGCAGCCGCTGTTCGCCATCGCTGCTGTTCAGCTCGGCCAACGTGCCGTGCAGCAGCTTCTGCGTGAGGCCCTTGGACAGCGCGTCCAGCACCTCGTCCACGCCCGCGCCCTTGGCCAGCAGCTTGCGGGCACGGGCGATCTCGAGCGCACGCCAGTCGTCGGCCTGGGCATGCAGGGCCTGGATCAGCGGCACCGTGTGGCGCTGGTCCAGCCAGTGCATGAAGCCCTGCACGCCGGTCTCGACGATGGCCTCGGCCTGGGCCACGGCGGCCTGGCGCTTCTCGCCGGCGGTCTGCACCTGGGCGGCGAGTTCGTCGACGGTGTAGAGGTAGACGTCGTCGAGCTGGGCGACTTCGGGCTCGATGTCGCGCGGCACGGCCAGGTCGACCATGAACATCGGGCGGTGCTTGCGTTTCTTCAGCGCCCGCTCGACGGCGCCCAGGCCGATCAGCGGCAGGCTGGACGCCGTGCAACTGACGACGATGTCGAATTCATGCAGGCGCTCGGGCAGGTCGGCCAGGCGCATGGCCTCGGCGCCGAAATGGGTCGCGAGCTTCTCGCCGCGCTCGAGAGTCCGGTTGGCCACGGCCATCTGGCGCGGCGTCTTGGCCGCGAAATGGGTCGCCGTCAGCTCGATCATCTCGCCAGCGCCGACGAAGAGGACGCGCGTCTTGGCCAGGTCCTCGAACAGCTGGCCGGCCAGGCGCACGGCGGCGGCGGCCATGCTGATGGAGTGGGCGCCGATCTCGGTGGAGGAGCGCACTTCCTTGGCGACCGAGAAGCTGCGCTGGAAGAGCTGATGCAGCGTCGTGCCCAGGGCGCCGGCCGCTTCGGCCTCCTTCACGGCCTGCTTCATCTGGCCGAGGATCTGCGGCTCGCCCAGCACCATGGAGTCCAGCCCGGCCGCAACGCGGAAGGCGTGGCGGGCGGCTTCGCTGCCTTGCATCACATAGGCGTGCTCGCGCAGCGCGCCGGCCTGCACGCCGCCGGCGTCGGCCAGCCAGGCGATGGCCGGCTGCACCAGGGCCGACGGCGCGGCCACATAGACCTCCGTGCGGTTGCAGGTGGACAGGATGGCCGCTTCGGGCGTGCCCGACAGTTTCTGGCGCAGACCGGTCAGCGAAGGCGCGAGCTGCTCGAGCGTGAACGCAAACCGCCCGCGCAGATCGAGCGGGGCGGTGTTGTGGTTCAGGCCGAGAGCAAAGACCGACATGGGTTGAATTGTAGGATTCGCGGCTTTTCCGCATCTGACATCGGTCAAGCCGCATGAGCCCACTCGACGCCTTCTGGCATATCGCCAACCTGTTTGCCCCAGCCTGGGGCCTGGCGGCGCTGCTGGCGGCGGCGATCAAGGGGTTGTGGCGGCGTGAGGCGAAGTCTCTGGGCTGGCGGACGTTGTGGCTCTGGGGCGCGGCGGGCGGCACGGCCGCTGCCATCGGTGCGCTGGTCCTGCTGGGCCGCGATGGCCGCATGGCGGGCTATGCCTTGCTGGTGCTCGGCGTGGCCCTGCCGCAGTGGTATTTGCTCAGCATCAAGCGCTGAGCACCTCCTCAGTCGTGACGACCTCTCCGCGCAGCGAATGCGCGAAGGCCGTCGTGATGCGAACGTCCACCAGCTGGTTCATCAGGCGCGGCGAGCCGGGGAAGTTGACGATGCGGTTGCACTCGGTGCGACCCATCAGCTCGGAGCTGTCCTTGCGGGCGTTGCCGGTGACGAGCACCTTCTCGACCTTGCCCACCATGCCTTGCGAGATGGTGATGGCATGCGCCTCGATGGCGGCCTGCAGTTCCTGCAGGCGCTTCACCTTGACCTCGTAGGGCGTCGTGTCCTCCAGCGCCGCGGCCGGCGTGCCGGGGCGGGGGCTGAAGATGAAGCTGAAGCTCGCGTCGAAGCCGACGTCGTGCACCAGCTTCATCAGCTTGGCGTGGTCTTCGTCGGTCTCGCCGGGGAAGCCGACGATGAAGTCGCTGGCCAGGCGCAGGTCCGGGCGGATGGCGCGCAGCTTGCGCACGATGCTCTTGAACTCCAGCGCCGTGTAGCCGCGCTTCATGGCCATCAGGATGCGGTCGCTGCCGTGCTGCACGGGCAGGTGCAGATGGTTCACCAGCTGCGGGATCTTGCCGTAGGCCTCGATGAGGCGGGGGCTGAACTCGTTGGGGTGGCTGGTGGTGAAGCGCAGGCGCTGGATGCCGGGGATCTCGGCCGCGTATTCCAGCAGCAGGGCCAGGTCGGCGAACTCGGCCGTGTCACCCATCTTGCCGCGGTAGGCATTGACGTTCTGGCCCAGCAGGTTGATCTCCATGACGCCCTGGTCGGCCAGGCCGGCGATCTCGGTCAGCACGTCGTCGAACGGCCGCGAGACCTCTTCGCCGCGGGTGTAGGGCACGACGCAGTAGCTGCAGTACTTGGAGCAGCCTTCCATGATGGACACGAAGGCCGAGGCGCCCTCCACCTTGGCCGGCGGCAGGTGGTCGAACTTCTCGATCTCGGGGAAGGAGATATCCACCTGCGGGCGGCGCTGCTCGCGGCGGGCGTCCAGCATGGCGGGCAGGCGGTGCAGGGTCTGCGGGCCGAAGACGACGTCCACATAGGGCGCGCGCTCGATGATGGCGGCGCCTTCCTGCGAGGCCACGCAGCCACCGACGCCGATCATGACGCCCTTGGCCTTGAGGTGCTTCACGCGGCCGAGGTCGCTGAAGACCTTCTCCTGCGCCTTCTCACGCACCGAGCAGGTGTTGAACAGGATGAGGTCGGCCTGCTCGGGATCGTTGGTCGGCTCGTAGCCTTGCGCTGCGCCCAGCACATCGGCCATCTTGTCCGAGTCGTACTCGTTCATCTGGCAGCCGAAGGTCTTGATGTAGACCTTCTTGCCCGTCGTTTCGGCGCTCATCGCTTGATCCAGGTCTGGTTGCCCGGATTGAACTGCCAGGTCGCAGCCTCGAGGGGCGTCGTCGGCCAGGGCTTGTTGGCGAGCTCGGCGGGGTTCAGCACCCAGACGTCCATGATCAGGCCGCTGCTCTCGACCGTGTAGTGCACGATGAATTTCTTGCCTGCGATGCCGGCGGGCTGCACGAGGAGATTGTTATCGCCCTTGACGCGGCTGCCGGGCGCCAGGCGCGCGGGCTTGCCGTTCAGCAGCACGTCGGGGTGCTGGGTGACGACAAGTTCGCCACGCAGGGTCTGGGGTGTGAAGAAACGGTGGGTCTGGGCGTGGGCGACCAGACTGCTGGCGGCCAGGGCCAGCGCGAGTGCACAGCGGTACATGGTATGTGTCCAGTGGCTGCGTAAATGAAGACGGCGCGAGGCTTGCTCGCGCCGCTTGGGGCTTCGCGGTGCTCGCACCAGCGAAGGGGCGCAAGTTTACCTTGGGCGATTCATTCGGTCGGACCGCAATCCTGTGCGCGGAGGCCCCCCAAGCGTGCGGTGCTCGCAGCCGGGCCGCCGACTATGGTTGTTGTTGGCTTCGGATGAGGAGATCGACATGACGGCGTGGCGTGCAATTCCAACCCTGCTGGCTGCTCTCAGCCTGGTTGCCGGCCTCACGTCGGCGCGGGCCGACGTGATCAGCGACTGGAATCAGACGGCATGCGACGTGGTGGCCAAGGCCGGCCCCGGTGCGCCCGGGCATCGCATGCTGGCCGTTGTACAGCTCGCCGTCTTCGAGGCGGTCAACGGTATCGAGCCTCGCTATGCGCCTTGGCTGTCGCGGCTGGCGGCACCCGCCGGTGCGTCGATCGAGGCGGCGGTGGCCGCCGCCAACCGCGCCACGCTGACAGCCCTGATGCCGGCCGAGAAGGCGGCCATCGACTCGGCCTACCAGGCCGCGCTGAAAAACATGCCCGAGGGCGCGGCCAAGGCGGACGGCATCGCCGTTGGCGAAAAGGCGGCCGCTCAGGTGCTCGCGCGCGCCGCGGCCGATGGTGCCGCTGGCCCTGACAACTATCAGTGGCAGACAACGCCCGGCCGCTACGTGCCCACGGTGGTTCCCGCCGTCCCGACCTGGCCGCGGCGCACGCCCTGGGTGATGGCGCGTGCCGACCAGTTCCGGCCCGGGCCGCCACCCGATCTCGCCAGCGAGGGCTGGGCGCGCGACCTGCAGGAGGTGCGTGCGCTGGGTGGCAAGAGCAGCACGGCCCGTACGGCGACCCAGACCGATATCGCGCGCTTCTGGGAGGACACGCGGCCAATGATCTATTACCCCGTGCTGAAGGCCGTCGGCCAGATGCCGGGGCGCACGGTGGTGCAGAACGCACGGCTTTACGCCGCCACCGGCATGGCCATCGACGACGCACTGATTGCCGTCTTCGACGCCAAGTACGCCTACAACTTCTGGCGCCCCATCACGGCCATCCGCGTCGAGCATCTGGCCGGCGGCAGCAAGACAGCGGCTGACCCAGGCTGGACGCCCTTCATCGCCACGCCCATGCACCCGGAATACCCCTGCGCCCATTGCGTGGTGTCGGGCGCGCTTGGCGCGGTGCTGCGCGAGGAGATGCGCGGCAAGGCCATGCCTCGCCTCAGCTCGACCAGCCCCACACTGCCCGGTGCCGTGCGCGAGTGGGACAGCGTCGAGGCCTTCATGGAAGAGGTGCGCATGGCGCGCGTCTATGACGGCGTGCATTACCGGAACTCGACGGAGGTGGGCAACCAGATCGGCATGGCCGTCGGGGCGCTGGTCCAGCAGCGCTTTGCCGGCCCGGCGAAATAGCGGGCCAGGTGCAGCGGACCAGGTCTACGGCGCAAAGCAAAACGGGCTGCCCTGAAAAGGACAGCCCGTTGGCTTTGTTTGGTGGCGCTTCAGGGACTCGAACCCCGGACCTGTGGATTATGATTCCATCGCTCTAACCAACTGAGCTAAAGCGCCTGAGCCCGCCATTCTAAGCGAAGTTTTTCGGGGCTGGCAAGTGGGTCTGAAAATCAGGGCGTGGCGGGGTGCAGAAAGCTCTGCAGCGGCCGGCCCGGCAGGCGCTTCAGGCCCTCGACGACCTGGGTGGCGTTGAAGACCGCGCCAGCGTCGTTCGTGTGGGTGCGGGCGTCGGAGAAGAACGTCTCGACGCGCTCGGCGCCAGCGACGCGATAGGCCTCGGTGACCAGCATGGTCAGGTCGATGAACTGGGCGCCGCCGGCGCGCGCGACCTGCTCACCCCAGACGGCGTAGTTCTCGAAGTCGCGTGGCTGGCCGGCCTGCCAACGGTCCTTGTGCGGGATGGGTGACAGCACGACGACATGGGCGCCCTTGGCGCGCGCGTCGGCGATGTAGCGAGCCAGGTACCAGCCAAAGCTCTGCACCATCTCCTTGCTGCCATCGGGCCGGGTGTCTTCCACGGCCTCGGGGCCGATGCCGGACACCGAGCCGCGGTTCTTGCCGGCCGGGTCGCCGATGCGGGCACCGTCGTTGTGGCCGAACTGGATCAGCAGCGTGTCGCCGGCCTTCAGCTGCTCGAGCACTGACGCCCAGCGGCCTTCGGTGAAGAAGGTGCGGCTGCTGCGCCCGCCGATGGCGTTGTTGACGACGTTGATGCGCTGGGTGTCGAAGAAGGCGGCCAGCCGCTCGCCCCAGCCAAAGGCGCCGTTCTGGCCACCGCTGCGCACGGTGGAGTCGCCGATCAGCACGAGGCTGGGCAGACTGGCGTCGCGCGGCGCCTCGACCTTGACCTTGCGCGCATCGACCACGGGCCGGTCGTCGCTGCCGTCGGGCGCGAAGCGGCGCGTGTAGACGTCGTCCGGCAGCAGCTTGTTCTGGATCAGCCCGGCGATGACGAGCTGCGCGTTGACCGCCGCGCCGAGCCAGTTGGTGTGCACGGTCTCCTGGGGCGTGTCGGCAGGGAAGAGCTTCTCGACCGTGGCCTTGCCCAGCGCCTCGTAGCGCAGCGCACCCCACTCGTTGAGGTCGATGAAGGCCACGCCCTCCTGCTTGGCCACCTCGGCGGCCCAAGCGGCGTAGTTGCCGCCGGCGCGCGTCACCTTCACACCGTCGGCCTCCCAGCGTTTGCGGATCACCGGCGAGGCGATGACGGGCGTGGCCCCGGCCGCACGGATCTCGCCGATGTAGCCGCGCAGATAGGCCCCGTAGGTGTAGACGGTCTCCCGCTTGCCGGTCAGCAGGTTGTCGATGTCTTCCTTCTCGGGGCCTGTGCCGCGCAGCACGCCGCGAGCGCGGCTGTTGTCGTTGACGGGGCTGGCGTCGTTGTGGCCGAACTGCACGACGACCCAGTCGCCGCGCTTGATGAACGGCTTGGTGCGCTCCCAGTGGCCGCTCGTGCGGTAGGTGCGGCTGCTCAAGCCGCCAACGGCGCGATTGACGACATTGATCCTGTTCGTGTCGAAGTAAGCGGCGATCGGGTTGCCCCAGCCCCACTGACCTTCGGCGCCCTTGCCCTGGCCATCATCCTGGCCATTGCGCACCGTCGAGTCGCCGATCAGGATGAGGGACGGCAGCTCGGGCCGAGCCGGCTCCGGCAGCTTGACCTGGGCGCGCGCCGGGTCGGTGCTGGCGGTGAAGGTCTGGGCCTGGGCCAGAGGCCAGGCCAGCAGTGAGAGCAGGGCGATGAGCGTTCGGATCATGGCGCGGATGCTAGGAGCAGCCCGACCCGGGACGGCGCAAGTTCTTGAGCGATTGAGGCCCAGCAACATCGCGCAACAGAGCCGGTCCTAGAGTCGCGCCACTTCTACCGGGCACCCATCATGTCGCTTCGCAAGACCTCCCTGCTGTTGACTCTCCTGGTCGTGATGGCGCCCGCCTGGGCCCAGATCGGCCAGCGCTTCCCCTCCGAGAAGCGCGTCGTGCCCGACCCCGTCACCGGCACGCCGCTGACCTTTCTGACGACCCAGCCGCGCGGTGACTCCAAGATCTACCCCAGCCACCCGCAATGGACGGCCGATGGCCAGTGGCTGGTGTTCCGCTCGGCACGCGTCAAAGGCGAGGCCATCGCCGTCAACGAGGCGACGGGCGACATGGTGCAGGTCACCGAGGGCGGCTACGACGGCATGCTCAACCTCGCGCAGTCGGGTGGCAACAAGCTCTACTTCCTGCGGCCCGACAAGGGCGGCGCGGCCAAGGCCATGCAGGCCATCGAGGTGGACCTGGACCGCGTCTTCGCCGACAGCAAGGCCGGCGCCATGAAGCCGGCCAGCAGCTACCAGCGCGTCATCGGCACGCTGCCGCCCGAGCTGGAAGCGGTGGGCGACAACRCACTGGACGCCGATGGCCAATGGTTCTACTTCCGCGTCACCGGCAAGGCCTTCGCGGGGGCCAGGCTGCCGGCCGGCACCAAGATCGAAGCGCCGTTCGGCCCGCGCGGCATGGGCGCCGGGCCCCATGCCATCGGCAAGATCAATGTGCAGACGGGCGAGATCAAGCACGTCGTCTCCGTGCCCTTCCAGATCGGCCATATCCAGAGCAACAGCTGGAACCCGGGCGAGCTGGTGTTCAGCTGGGAGACGGGCGGCAAGTCGCCGCAGCGCACGTGGACCGTCAAGGGCGACGGCAGCGGCCTGCGCCCGCTCTACCCGGAGGCGCCCTATGAGTGGGTCACGCACGAGGCCTTCATCGGCAAGGACGAGGTGGCCCTGGCCATCATGGGCCACCGCGCCATTCCCGGCGTCGTCGACCCGAACCGGCCGGCCGCCACCGATGTGGGCGGCGCCAACCCGGGCCAGGACGCCGCCTGGGGCGACGCCGGCACGCGCGAAAAGCCGACTGGCCTGGCCATCGTCAATCTGCGCACCCGCGAGGTCATCATTGCCGGCCAGACGCCTGCGGGCAGCGGCCTGTGGCATGTGCATGGCTCGCCGGATGGGCGCTTTGCGACGGGCGACGACTTCGGCCGCAGCCTCTATCTTATCGACCGCAAGACGCGCGAAATGATCGTGCTGACCACCGGCCACAAGACGACGGCGCGCGACCACATCCACCCGACCTTCAGCCCCGACGGCAAGAAGATCCAGATCCAGTCCGCCATGCTGTCTGCCGACGGGCGCGAGATGAATATCTGCATCGTGCCCGTGCCCAAGGCCTGGTTGGATAGAAAGCCATGAGATTCTGACTATCGTCTTGGATATATTGGTGATTGAATAATTCAATATATTGATACTCGCAATATTGGGCCAAACTCTTCTGTGAAGGGTTTGGCCCCTATTTATTCGGGCCTGCCGGGCAGGCCTGGCGAAGGGCGGGAGCGGCCCTTGATAATCACCAACGTGATCGAAACCTGCGTCTTTCAAGGGTTTTCTCGGAGTCAAAGCAATCACGGTCGTGATTCTTTGCCAGCGTGTGAACACAGCGTGAAACCCGACCTCTAGACTGTCTTCGGGGCATTAGAGAGAGCCATTTCGAGCTCTCCCCGGTCGATATTCTGGAGAAGACAAAATGCTGAAGAAGATTCATGGCGGTTCGCCGGTTTCGCGTTGGACGCCGCTGGCCCTGGCCATTTCGGCAGCACTGGCCAGCCAGGCCCAGGCGCAGCAGCCCGCCGCACCGGCCACTGCCGCGTCAGCGCCCGCTGCCAAGGACGCCAACCAGCTCGAGACCGTGGTCGTCACCGGCATCCGCCGCTCCATCCAGAGCGCCATCGACCGCAAGCGCAGCGCCTCCACCGTCAGCGACAGCATCGTGGCGGAAGACATCGACCAGTTCCCCGACAAGAACGTCGGCGAGGCGCTGTCGCGCATCACCGGCGTGCAGCTGTCGCGCCAGTTCGGTGAGGGCTCGCAGGTGTCCATCCGCGGCGTCGAGCCCGACCTGAACCGCATCCAGATCAATGGCATGTCGGTGCTGAGCACCACGGGCGGCGCCGGCCGCGGCGCCGAGTTGCGCGAGCTGGCGTCGGAGCTGATCGCCTCCATCGACGTCATCAAGGGCTCGACGGCCGACCTGACCGAAGGCGGCATCGGCGGCACCGTGGAGATCAAGACGCGCAAGCCGCTGGACTTCACCAAGCTCACCATCGCCGGCACGCTGGCGGCCGAGCAGGGCAGCCTGCGCGGCGGCGTGCAGCCGCGTGGCACGCTGCTGCTGGCCRACAAGTTCCTGGACGGCAAGCTCGGCCTGATGGCCAACCTCGTCTACGACAAGATCTACACGCGCGGTGACTTTGCGCGCAACACGTCCTGGGCCTTCCTGCGCGACTGGGACTTCTCGGCCGAGAAGACCGTCACCAGCCTGAACGCCAATGCCGCCGCGGTCACGACCGCTGCCGGCTGTGCGTCGCTGGCCGCGGCTGATCGCACTCCCTGCCAGTCGCAGTGGTTCGACTACTCGCCGCGCATCTCGCGCTATGGCATCTGGACGCGCGACCACGAGCGCAGTTCCGCCGAAGTGACGGCCCAGTACCAGTTCACCAAGGAGCTGGACGCCTACGTGAGCTACCAGGCCAACACGCAGGCCCAGCGGCTCAACGACATGAACTACGGCACCGACTTTTCAGCCATCACGCGGCTGGCTTCGTCGGGCAATGCGCCGGTCTATGCGGCCAACGGCACTGTCGCCACGGCGGGCACCTGCGTTGCGGCGCCCGCGGCCACCACGCCGGCCGGCATGACGGTGGAGAACCACCACGTCACGCAGTTCACGGTGGGCAACTGCCTGAATGTGGCCGGCCAGGGCGGCCAGGGCGCGTTCAGCACGTCGGCGCGCGATTTCGCGCTGGACATCAAGTCCAAGTACACGACGGCCGGCTTCAAGTTCAGGAACGACAAGTGGCGCGTCGAAGGCCTGCTGGGTGACTCCAAGTCGGACTACAAGAGCGAGAGCAACAACATCGTGCTGACGCAGAACGCGCCCGGCCTGGTCGTCAAGCTCGACGGCAACCACTTGCCGCAGTTCACCTTCCCGTCGGCCTACAGCCCCGACAACGCGTCGTCCTATGTGCAGGCGCAGTTGCAGTACCGCCCGTCGGCCACCAAGAACACCGAGCGCCAGGGCAAGCTGGACTTCCAGTACAGCATCGATCACAGCTTCTTGCAGAGCCTGTGGTTCGGCGGCCAGATGCGCGAGTCCACCGCGCGCCAGTACAACGGCGGCGGCTACCTGATCCAGAACAACGGCAGCCTGACCGCCACCGACGAGGCGGTGGACATCAATGCCCGCACGGCCAACGTCAACCAGACCTTCATCTGGGACCCGCTCTACACCGGCACGGCGCAGCGCCCCAACGATGCGCAGACCTACATCAACAGCGGCTTCAAGACCTCGTATGTGAGCAGCGCGCGCATGCAGGAGATCGTCAACACGATCCGCACGAAGTCGCCCGGCACCTTCATGGGTGGCTATGGCGACGTCAGCGGCGTACCGGCCAACTGGACGGCGCCGAGCTATGCGGCAACGGCGTCCTCCGGCATCTTCGATACCAGCGACTTCACCCACAAATACCTTTACCAAACGCCCGGCAACGACGGCAAGACCTATCCGCAGATTCCGGCCTTCGACGTCATCGAGAAGGTCAAGGCCGGCTATGTGCGGCTGGACTGGGGCACGGAGGTCTTTGGCCTGCCGCTCGATGGCAACGTGGGCGTGCGCTACACCCGCACCGACCTGACCTCGACGGGCCTGAAGACGGACCGTACCTGCAACCCAGCCACCGTGTCGACCTGCTCGGTGCTCGTGAACAGCAATTCGGTGGTGACGCTCAGCAACAGCTACAACGACGTGCTGCCCAGCCTGAACGCCACGCTGCAGCTGATCAACGGCCAGCTGCTGGTCCGCGGTGGTGCAGCCAAGGTGATGGCGCGCCCGGCGATCGACCTGCTGGCGCCCAACGTCACCTGCACGACGGGCAGCGGCGACCCGGCGCGCGGCGGTGACGGCACCGACGACTGCACGGCCGGCAACCCCGACCTGAAGCCCTACCGTGCCACCAAGTACGACCTGAGCCTGGAGTACTACCCCAGCCGCGACACGCAGCTCAGCCTGGCCACCTTCCGCACCGAAATCGGCACCTATGTCCGCAAGGGCATCGTGAACCGCGGCGTCAACTTCTACGGCGACGGCCGCCTGTTCGACGTGACGCAGGCCATCAACGGCGAGGGCGCCAAGACACAGGGCCTGGAGTTGGCCGGCCGCACGGCGCTGTCCTTCCTGCCCGGCTTGCTGGGCAACCTCGGCGTCGATGCCAACTACACCCACATGACGTTCAGCTACGCCAAGGGCAACGAGCTGATCAGCCCGTTGGACAACTCGGTGCTGCCGTATCCGGGCCTGTCGAAGAACTCCTACAACCTGGGCCTGTGGTACGACGACGGCAACTTCAATGCCCGCCTGGCCTACGCCTACCGCGACAAGTACTACACCGGTGGCAACGACGTCTCGGGCAACCCGAACTTCGCCGACAAGACCGGCTATCTGGACGCCAAGATCCAGTGGAAGGCCACGAAGAACTTCACGCTGGCCGTCGAAGCCAAGAACCTGACCAACCAGGCCGAACTGACCTATGCGGGCGACCTGGGTCGGCCCAACGAGCTCGCCTGGTCGGGCCGCCGCTACTACGTGACCTTGGGCTACAAGCTCTGATCACTCCTTCTTCATGAACTCCCGGGCCGGCATGGCCTCCGTAGTTGCGCCGTGAGCGCGCCGGCCCCCGCCTGAAGCTGGGGCCGTTTTTTTTGAGCACACCATGAGTCTTCCGCGCCGTCTTCTTGCCTGTTGCCTGCTCCTGGCAGGGCTTGCCCAGGCCCAACCCAAGCAGATGGAGAAGCTGGACCGCGGTGTCGTCGCGCTTGTCACGGCGAACGGTGTCTTCGTCAGCTGGCGCCTGCTCGGCACCGAGCCGGCCGGGGTGCGCTTCAACGTCTACCGCGATGGCAAGCGCGTCAACCCCGAGCCACAGCTCCTGACCAACCTGGTCGATGCGCAAGGACGTGCAGACAGCCTCTACACGGTGCGTGCCGTCGTCGACGGCCAGGAGCAGACGGCCTCGCATGCCGCTGCACCATGGAGCCAGCCCTATCTGCGCCTGCCGCTGCAAAAGCCCGCAGGCGGCGTGACGCCCGACGGCGTGGCCTACACCTACGAGGCCAACGATGGCGCGGCGGCCGACCTCGACGGCGACGGGCAATACGAGCTGATCGTGAAATGGCAGCCCACCAATGCCCACGACAACTCGCACAAGGGCCACACCGGCCACACGCTGATCGACGCCTACAAGCTGGACGGCACGCGGCTGTGGCGCATCGACCTCGGCCAGAACATCCGTGCCGGCGCCCACTACACCAGCTTCCTCGCCTACGACTTCGACGGTGACGGCAAGGCCGAGCTCATGCTGAAGACGGCCGACGGCACGGTGGATGGCCAAGGCTTGGGTCTCGGCGACGCCAAGGCCGACTACCGCAACGAGGCCGGCTATGTGCTGGCCGGGCCGGAGTTCCTGACCGTCTTCAACGGCCTGAGCGGCGCGGCCATGGCCACGGTGGCTTACACACCGGCGCGCGGCGAGGTGACGGCCTGGGGCGATGCCTATGGCAACCGCGTCGACCGCTTCCTGGCCGGCGTGGCCTACCTGGATGGCCAGCGCCCGAGCGCCGTGTTCTCGCGCGGCTACTACACCCGCGCGGTGCTGGCCGCCTGGGATTGGCGCGACGGCAAGCTGAGCCAGCGTTGGGTGTTCGACAGTGAGAGCGATGCTTCAGCCAAACCCGCGGCAGGACAGGGCGCCCACTGGTTCTCGGTCGCCGACGTGGACGGCGACGGCCGGCAGGACATCATCTACGGCGCCGCCACCATCGCGAGTTCCGGCAAGCTGCTCTACAGCACGGGCCTCTGCCATGGCGATGCACTGCACGTCAGTGCCTTCGACCCCGCGCGCGAAGGCCAACAACAGATCTTCATGGTGCACGAGAGCCCGCGCTGCTACGGCGAGCATGGCCTGGAGATGCACGATGCCGCCACCGGCAAGGTCTTGTGGAGCATGTCGGGCAAGAACACCGACGTGGGCCGCGGCGTCTGCTTCGACATCGACCCCGCCTACCCCGGCGCCGAATGCTGGGGCAGCGTCGGCGGCCTGATGAGCGCGGGCGGCAAGCTCATCAGCGAGCAGCACCCCAACCGCTACAACTTCGCCCTTTGGTGGGACGGCGACCTGCTGCGCGAGTCGCTGGACCATGTCGCCATCGACAAGTGGAACCCCGCCACCTTCAAGTTCGAGAACCTGCTGAACGGCAAGAAATACGGCGCCGCATCCAACAACGGCACCAAGGGCAACCCCGTGCTGTCGGCCGACCTGTTCGGCGACTGGCGCGAGGAAGTGGTCTGGCGCAATGAAGACAGCAGCGCGCTGCTGATTTTCTCGACCGCCGTGCCGACCGAGCACCGCCTCGTCACGCTGATGCACGACCCGCAGTACCGCGTGCAAGTGGCCGCGCAGAATGCCGGCTACAACCAACCTCCGCACACGAGCTTCCATCTGGGCCACGGCATGAAGCCGCCGCGGTATCTGACCATCACGACGCCATGAAGCTCATCGGCCTGCTTCTGTTTGCGCTGCTGACCGGCTGTGCAAGCGTTGAACCGGCACCGCGCCCGCTCTATCGCGACCCCGTACTGGACGGTGCTGCCGACGTGTCCCTGGTCTTCAACCGCGGCCTCAAACGCTGGGAGATGTTCTATACCAACCGCCGCGCCACGCTGCGGCTGGACGACCCCAAGGATGTGAGCTGGGTGCACGCCACGCCCATAGCGATTGCGACGACGGACGACGGCAACCACTGGCGCGCCGCGGGCGAGGCCAAGTTCCCGACCGAATGCACCGGTGTCACGCTTTGGGCGCCCGAGATCCAGGACTTCGACGGCGTGTATCACCTGTGGCTGACCATCGTGCCCGGCGTGCACAGGAGCTGGACCGGCGAGCGCCGCATCGAGCATCTGACGAGTACCGACCTGCGCAGCTGGACCTGCGCCGGCCGCGCGGACCTCGGCTCGCCCAAGGTCATCGACGCGTCCGTCATTCGCGCGCCGCAAGGGGGCTGGCGGATGTGGTTCAAGGACGAGCAGGGTGGCAGCAGGCTCAAGGTGGCCGACAGTCCCGACCTGAAGACCTGGACCGTGCGCGGCCCGGTCAGCCAGCTGGCTGGCGAAGGCCCCACCGTCTTCCACTTTGCCGGCAAGTGGTGGCTGGTGGCGGACCTGTGGAAGGGCCTGCTGGTCATGCGCTCCGACGGCGCCCAGAACTGGGAAGAGCAGCCCGCGCGGCTGCTGTCCGACGTCGGCCTTCACCCGACCGACCGCGCCAAGGGCCAGCACCCCGGCGTGACCGTCGTGGACGGCCGGGCCTACCTCTTCTACTTCACGCACCAGAGCGGCGAGCCCGAAGCGAAGACGGACGACCGCTGGCACCAGCGCACCGTCATCCAGGTGGCGGAGATGAAGCTGCAGGATGGCTGGCTGACGGTGGACCGCAACGCGCCACCGCCGGACCTGCGCGCGGCTTTCGGAGCCCGTTGATGCGCGCGCTGCTGCTGGCCTTGCTGTGTGCGCTGGCCAGCGCAGCGCATGCCGGGCTCGCTGTCGACGTCAAGGCCACGCTGGGCAGCGTGCCGCTGGACGGCGCTGTCATCGTCGCAGCGCCGGATGCCGACCCGCTCGAAGCCTTCGTCGCCAGCGACCTTGCCAACGACCTGAAGCGGCTGGGCCTGAGCGTCGGCAGCAAGGGCTCAGTGCAGATCTGGGTCGGCACCGTGGGCCGCCACGCCGCCATCGACGCCGCCGGTCTCGACCTCAGCAAGCTCAAGGGCTGCTGGGAATGCTTCCAGATTGCGCTGCTGCGCAACCCCGCGCCGGGCGTGAAAGCGGCCCTCGTCATCGCCGGCGCCGACCCCCGCGGCACGGCCTATGGCGTCTACACGCTGAGCCAGGCCCTGGGTGTGTCGCCCTGGCATTGGTGGGCCGACGTCGCGCCGCTCAAGCGCGGGCCACTGCACCTCAGCCTCGATGCGCCGCTGCACGATGGTCCCGCCGTGAAGTACCGCGGCCTCTTCATCAATGACGAGGACTGGGGGCTCTTCCCCTGGGCCGCGCGCACTTTCGAGCCCGAGGCCGGCACCCTCGGTCCGCGCACCTACGAGCAGGTCTTCCGCCTGCTGCTGCGCCTGAAGGCCAACACGCTGTGGCCAGCCATGCACCAGGTTTCGGGTGCCTTCAACGCCGACCCACGCAACGCCAGGCTCGCGCAGCGCTACGGCATCGTCATGGGTTCGTCCCACGCCGAACCCCTGCTGCGCAACAACGTCGCCGAGTGGAGCGCGCCGCACGAGCAGTACAACTACGCGACACATCCTGAACAGGTGCGCGACTACTGGGCCGAGCGGCTGAAGACGAATGGCCGCTTCGACAACCTCTACACGCTGGGCATGCGCGGCATCCACGACTCCGGCATGCAGGGTGGCGGCACGGTGGCCGAGAAGCAGGCGCTGCTGAACCGCCTGCTGGCCGATCAGCGCGAGTTGCTGGCCCGTCATGTCGGCGACCCGCGGCAACTGCCGCAAGTCTTCGTGCCCTACAAGGAAGTGCTGCCGCTGCTGCCCGGCCTGGCGCTGCCGGACGATGTGACCCTGGTCTGGCCCGACGACAACTTCGGCTATATCCGCCAGTTTCCCGACGCGGCTCAAGCCCAACGCTCGGGTGGCTCGGGCGTCTACTACCACCTGTCCTATCTCGGCGCGCCGCTGTCCTATCTGTGGCTGAGCACGACACCGCCGGCGCTGGTGGCGGAGGAGATGGGTCGCGCCTTCGATGCCGGCGCACAGCGGCTGTGGATGGCCAACGCCGGCGACATCAAGCCGCACGAGGTCAACCTCAGCCACTGGTTCGACCTGGCCTGGAACCCGGCCGCCGTGCGGGCGCAAGGGCAGGGCGGCTACCTCCGCGACCTGGCCGCGCGGCTGTTCGGCGTCACCGAAATCGCGGACATCTGGGATGGCTACTACCGCCTCAACTTCGAGCGCCGTCCCGAGCATCTGCAATTCCATCTGCCCGGCGAACGTGCGCGCCGCAGCGGGCTTGCGCCGGCGGTCATCGACGAGCGCCTGCACCGATTCGCGCGCCTGCTCCTCGCGCTGGACGCCGTGCGCCCGCGCATCGCTAGCGCGCAGCAGGGCGGCTTCTTCCAGCTCGTCGAATACCCGCTGCGTGCCTCGGCCCTGGCCAACGAGCGCTTCTTCGCGCTGGAGCGCTACGCCGCCACGATGGAGCGCGACCCGGCCGGTGCCCGCCGCTTCGCGGCCCATGCGGTGCGTGCCGACCAGCGCCTCAAGGCGCTGACTGGGCGCTACAACAGCGGCCGCTGGGCGGGCATGCTGGCCGAGGAGCCGGCGGATGGCTTGTGGACCAGCTACCGCCAGCAGGCCCCGCTGCTGCCGGCGGTCGGCCTGGGTGGTCATGCGGACGATGCGCTGCGCGATCTCGCCAAGGCTGCCGCTGACCTCGCACCCGTGTCAGCGGCCCCAGTACTGCCATCGCTGCGGGTGACCGCGTCGCAGGGCTGGCGCCGCATCCCTGGCCTCGGCCGTGGCGAGGGCGTGCTGAGGTCGCTGCAACCCGACGCCACCGTGGACCTGCAAGCTGAAGCCCCCACCGGCCCCAGCTGCCTGCGTGTCCACGTATTGCCCATCTACCCGCAGGCCACGCATGAGGCTTGGCAGGCCGATGTGCTGGTCGGCGGCCAGACCTATCCGCTGCGCTGGCCGCGCGGCACCCAGGACACCTCCTGGGCGCAAGGCGTGCTGGCCAACCGCCTGACCGCGACACTCACGCTGCCTGATCGCCCTGGCGCTTCTGTGTACCTGAAGGCTCGCCAGGCTGACCTGATGTTCGATGGCGCCGAGCTGCTGCCCGGCGCCTGCAAAGGCAATCCATGAAGCTCGCATCCCTCGCGCTCGCCGCCCTGCTCGCCACGCCGCTGGCGCAGGCCCAGAACCCGCTGAACCTTGGCAAGGACCTGCGCACCGCCGACCCGTCCGGCCACGTCTGGCCCGACGGCAGGATGTGGCTCTACACCTCGCACGACGAGGAGTGCCAGGCCGATTTCCACATGAAGGACTGGGTCGCCTTCTCGTCGACCGACCTCGTCAACTGGACGAACCACGGCGCCGTGCTGTCGGTGAAGGATTTGAAGTGGGCCGACGACTACGCCTGGGCGCCCGACGCGGCCTACAAGAACGGCAAGTACTACCTCGTCTTCCCCGCCGGCAATGGCATCAAGGACCGGCAGAACCCCAAGCTCAGCACCAAGTGGATGGGCATAGGCATCGCCGAGAGCGACTCGCCCGCCGGCCCCTTCAAGGACATGATTGGCGCGCCGCTGTGGCGCAAGCCCTATGCCAACGATCCGGTGCTGTTCGTCGACGACGACGGCCGCGCCTACCTCTACAGCCGCACGTCGGGCGTCAACTACCTGGTGGCCGAGATGGCCGACGACATGCGCAGCCTCAAGGGCGAGCTGAAGAAGATGGACATGGGCGGCTACGAGCCGCCGATGGAGGGGCCGTGGGTGTTCAAGAGGAAGGGCCTCTACTACTTCACGATGCCCGAGCACAACCGCATCCTGACCTACTACACGTCCACCTCGCCCACCGGGCCGTGGAAGTACCACGGCGTCATCATGGAGCAGGAGAACAACGCCAACAACCACCACTCCATCGTTGAGTACAAGGGGCAGTGGGTGCTGTTCTATCACCGCTGGCTGGACACGCCGGGCGCGGCCTGCGCGAAGAAGCAGCGGCATGTGACGGCGGAGTACCTGCACTTCAACGGCGACGGCACGATCCGCAAGGTGGAGCGGACGAAGGAAGGCGTGGGTGATTTTCCCCAGCGGGCAACACCTGGCACTGCTGCAGGCGTGACAAAGTAGTTCGCAGTGCAAGCGCCGTCTTGCCCTGCTGGCCGCTGCAGCCCAGGCTGGGATGTCCAGACCTGTCGCAGCCGCCCCTTCCCGTTGCGGGGCCATCACCCGCTTCCTTCATGAGCACAAAGGACCTGTCCCGATGAAACCTGGTGCCCAGCGTTTGGCCTGGCTGGCGGGCGTCGCCTGTGTCGGCGCATTGGCTTTTGCCGTGACCCACTGGCGTGGCGGCAGCGACGCCGTGCCGCAGCAAGCCTCGGTGCCGGCGCCTTCGCCGCCCGTGGTGCCGGCGCCAGCCGTCCCGTTGGATGAGGGGCGCTCCGTCGCCGCCGCCCCTGCCGCCGCCTCGGTGCCGACAATGGCGATCCCTGCATCGGCCGTCTTGCGCCGCCCGCCTGTAAACGTCTCGCGCATGCAGCCCGACATCCAGCTCGCCATCAGCAGCGATCAGCGTGGCAAGGCGGGAGAAGCAGCGCGGCACATCCAGAGGTGCCTGGCGTTGGAGCGCGACCCAGAGCGGGCGCGCCAGTCGATGGAGAACTTGCTGCGCCGCTTGCCGGAAACCGCGCACAGCGTCATGAGAGCCAGCCACCAGGAGTTGGTCGCCTCCTGCCAGGCCGTGGACGCAGCGTCTCGCGCGCAGTTGGTGCCGCTGCTTCGCCGCAGCCTTGACGAGGGCGACAAGGGTGCTGCTGCAGGCCTGGTGCAGGCCTTGGGAAAGAACTTCAATCTGGCGGATGAGCCCGCCGTCATCCCCGCGCTGCGTCGTGACGCCTGGGACTGCGACAGCAGCTCACAACGTGTGCTGAGCAGTCTGGTCCGCCGGGATCCGCAACTGTTGACTCCCAACGAGATCGGGGCCTTGCGCGATCAGGAACGAATCCAGCTCAGCAAGGGTTTGGAGGCAATGCTGAGCAAGGCTGACGGTGACCCGAAGCGTCAGGCTGCCATCGAAGGCATGCTGGCCACCTTCAAGCCGCCGCCCGAGGCCAACGCTGCGGAAGTGGCGCGCATCTCGGCCGAGATCCAGAGCCGTTGCGAGGCCGCGCGGGCCGCCCTTCCCGGTGGCGGACCTCGTGGCGTGGGCAGCTAGGTGAGCCAGGCCCGGAATCCGTACGCGCAGATCAACGCGCTGGCCCGCCAGGCCTTTGCGCGCTGGGGTGCTGGGCGGCTGGCCGAGGCCGCAGAGGGCTTCACCGCAGCCATCACGCTGGTTCGTGACGGCGGCCTGCCGGCGGTGGCGGACCTGCATGCCCAACTCGCCGGCGTGCTGGATACGCAGGGCCAGCTGGCCGAAGCCGTCGTCCAGTCCGAACTGGCGCTGGCCGCCGAACAGGCGCAGGGCGGGCCGAGCGATGCCGCGCCCGGCGTGAAGATCGCCCGCCACTTCCTGGCGGACCGATTGGTGCGGCTCGGAGAGCCCGAGCGCGCGCTGGACGTGCTGGCGCCGTCGCTGGCTGCACTGCCCGACGACTGGCTGCTGAACCTGACGCAGGCCGAGGCGCTGTTCGCCGCCGGCCGCGCTGCAGACGCCAGGGCCGCGGCCGAGCGTTCGCTGGGGAATGCCTCATCGCAAGACAAGCGCACACAGCTTGCCGAGCGGCTCGCGCCGGTGCTGTCCGCCTGAGCGTGGGTGATCTTCCCCGCCCAGGCAATACTTGGTCCTCTCACCGGAATGACAAAGTCGTCCGCATGAAGTCATCACTTTTCACGGCCTTCGCCCTCTGCCTGCTGACCACCGCTGCGCACGCCGAGACTATCTGCGTTGCCGACTTCTCCACCTTCGGCCAAGGCACGGAACAGCTTCGGCAAGCTGCTGTGGCATGGCCAGTTCAGCGGCAACTCCACGTCGACTTTCGTGCGCAACAACCGGCATGTCATCGTCACCATCATTCGGCGCAAGGCGGGGTAGTTGGATGAAGCTGAGCCGCCATGTGGTCCCGGTTGTCGTTGTAGCCGTGCTGGCCGTATCGGCCTTCGCCTGGTGGCGCGGCGATGGCGCGGCACCAGCCGAGCCGGCGGAGCCTGTGGCGCAGGCCCAATCGATCGAACCGGTACCGCCCCCCGCCACGGCAGGGCCGACCGCCGAGCCAGCTTCGCAGCCGGCGGCACCGGCATCGGCGGTCGCCATTCCCCGCCCGCCGCCGGATGTCTCGCGCATGCAGCGCGAAATCCAGATCGCCGTCAGCAGCGACGAGCGCGGCAAGGCCGGCGAGGCGGCGCGGCACATCAAGACCTGTGAAGGCGTCGAGAGACTCCGTGCGCAGGTTGACGCCGGATGGCACCGCAAGTCCGAGGCTGACGGCCGCGCGCTGCTGGCCGGCATGCAGCAGGACCTGGCGTCCTGCCAGGCCGTGGATGCCGCGTCACGCGCGCAACTGGTGCCGCTGCTGCGCCGCAGCCTCGCCGAAGGCGATCAAGGTGCGGCGGCCGCGCTGGTGTCGGCGCTGGGCAAGGGTTTCGACATGGCCTCAGAGCCCACGGTCGTGGCCGCGTTGCGCCGCGACGCCTGGGCCTGCGACCGCGTGTCGCTGTACTGGCTCAGCACGCTGGCTGCACAGCACCCGCGGCTGCTGACACCCAACGAGATCGGCGCGCTGCGTGAGCAGCAGCGCGCCGAGATCAGCAAGGGGACCGAGGAGACGCGGCGCCGGCCCGACGTCGACTCCGCCCACAAGGCTGCGTTGGAGAGCTTGCTGGCCAGCTTCAAACCGCCGCCCGGGGCAGACCCGGCCGAGGTTGCGCGGCTGGCAGCCGACATCCAGGGCCGCTGCGCGCCTGAGCGCTGACCTGACCGCTCGCTTTGTGCAGGACGCCGCCCACGAGCTGCGCACGCCGCTGACGGCCCTCAACCTGCAGCTGGAAAACCTGCGCCCCCACATGGCCGGCGCCCAGGCCGAGTTCGTGCAGCTGCAGCAGGGCATGGACCGGGCCCAGCACCTGGTCGAGCAGATGCTGAGTCTGTCGCGCCAGGAGGCGGCCCGCACGACCGGCGCCGGTGTGCTGCTGGATCTGCGCACCCTGCTGCGCGCCAGCATCGGTCAGGCCATGGCCCTGGCCGACCGGCGCGGCGTCGAGGTCGCGTTTGTCGACCAGGTTGAAGGACCGCTGCTGCTGAGCGCCGTCGAGGGCGACCTGCGCAGCCTGTTCGACAACCTCATCGACAACGCGCTGCGCCATGCGCCGCCGGGCAGCGAGGTCGAGCTGAGGCTGGCGGCGGGCGAGGGCGGGGCGCGCTGGGTGGATGTGCAGGACAGCGGCCCGGGCCTGCCGGAGGCCATGCGCGAGCGCGTCTTCGACCGCTTCTTCCGCATGCCCGACGCGCCTGCGGGCGGCAGCGGTCTGGGCCTGGCCATCGCGCGGCAGGCGGGTCTCAAGCATGGCTTGCGCATCGAGCTGCGTGGGCGGGAGGACGGGCAGTCCGGCTTGGTGGCGAGAGTGCATCTGCCGGATCCAGGTTAAGGCTCAACTCATTCTTGCCGCCTAGATTGAGCGGCATGAACACCGCACACCCCTCCCCATTCGCCCGCCGGTTCGGCCTTGCGCTGTTGCTGGTGACCGCCGCCGTGACCGGCTTCATGGCGCTGCGCTACGCCTTGCCGGGCCAGCCCTGGGCGCCGCCGCTGACCAACCTGGCCACGCAGCGCGAGCTGCTGGTGCTGCACGCCGTGAGCGCCGGCCTGGCCTTGATGCTGGGCCCCTGGCAGTTCGTCGTGCGGCTGCGCGAGCAGCGCCCGCGCCTGCACCGCGCCATCGGCTGGGGCTATGCGAGCTGCCTGCTGGTCGGCGGCCTGACGGCGTTGCCGCTGGCCCTGCAGGCCAACGGCGGTCTGCTGGCTCAGGTGGGCTTTGCGCTGCTGGGCCTGCTGTGGCTGGCGAGCACGGCCATCGCTCTCGTCCACATCCGCGCTCGCCGCGTGGCGGCGCACCGGCGCTGGATGCTGCGCAGCTTCGTGCTGACGGCCGGCGGCATCACGCTGCGCCTGCAAATCCTCATGGGCTCGGCCTTTGGCGTGCCAGTGGAGGCCTTCTACACGGCACTGGTCTGGAGCTCCTGGCTGCCGCAGGCGCTGTGGCTGGAATGGTGGCTGTGGCGCAGCACCCCTCGGGCGCCGCAGCCGGCGCCGGTCTGGCCGGACCCGCAGCTCGGCGGGCGCTGAGCCTGCGGCGCCGTTGCTGACAGATCCCGGCACCGGCTGCGCAGCGGCGGCGCAAGAATCCACGCACCTGTCCTGGCTCTCCTGGAGACCCTCCATGCTGGTCACTGCCTTTGCGGCGCCGTCCGCTTCACGTCGCCCGACACCCGAGAGATCGGCGCCTGCCATTGCGGCTTCTGTCGGCGCTGGGGCGGCGGCCCGTTGCTGGCCGTGCATTGCGGGCCCGACGTTCGCTTCGTAGGCCAGGAGCACATCGGCGTCTATGCGTCTTCGCAGTGGGCCGAGCGCGCCTTCTGCAAGCATTGCGGCACCCATCTCTTCTACAAGCTGCTGGCCACCGGCGAGTACTTTGTGCCGGCCGGTGCTTTCGAGAGCAACGACTTCGAGCTGGCCAGCCAGATCTATGTCGACAAGAAGCCTGCCTATTACGACTTCGCCAACCAGACGTCGATGTTGACCGAGCAGCAGGTCATCGAGCAGTACGCGCCGCCGGGCGAGGGCAGCTGAACCGCTTGACCTTGGCGATCGACTGAAGGGCTGTCTACCGGCACACCTGCCCAGCACCGATTTCCGCGTGATCGTGGAAGCGCCAAACCCCGTCCACCTTCGTGAACAGGAAGTTCGTCGTCCAGGGGTTCTTGCGGAACAGGTCGCGATAGGTTGCCGAAAACGACAGCATGTCGTCGCCACAGACTTTCCAGCCGCTCACGCTGGTGACGGAGAAACGATTCTTGTCGTTGCGCAGCGGCGGCTGGCGCAGTGCGGCGCGACCATTGCCGGTCAGCACTTCCTTGTCGACGCTCTGCGGCAGATCGGCGTAGCTCAGGGCCACGAGCAGCCTCATGATCGGCGTGATGGCGTCGCCGATCACGCGGGCGTCATGGGCCGTGGTGATGGACGACGTGTCGAGGGCCTGCTTGGCCTTGCGAAAAGGCTGCTGCTTCACGAAGGCCAGATCCGGGCAGGGGACGGCGGCGGTTCCAGCGCCGACCAGGTGGGCCACCAGTCCGTTCAGATAGCGCTCCAGCTGCGTGTAGCCCGAGGACGGGTCCACGCGCGCTGCGTCCGACGCATCGCCGGGGTTCAGGCCCTGCGCCGTCTCCCACGCATCCGGCATGCCATCGCCATCGCTGTCCAGAGGTGCAGGGCCACTCTTCAGCTCGGGCCAGCCGCCCACTTCGGCCTGGCTGTTGATGAGCTTGCCACGGCGCTGGCGCACGTCGGTGATGAAGCGCTCATCCACCGCGTCTCGCACCAGTGACGCGCCGGCGCTGGCCAGCACGCGCTCCAGCGTCTTCGCGGGCGCGTCCGCGGTGACCGCTGCGAAGGGCAGGGGCGCCGCCAGCTTGTAGCCGGCCGGCAGGCCGCCGGGCAGGTTCTGCGCATGGGCCCGCACCAGCGTCCACGGGTCGGCGGGCAACTCGCCGTCCATGCTGTTGCCGGCGAACCAGGCGCGTGACCCGGGGTTGCTTTCCTCGAAGGCGAACTTGCCCGTGGAGCTGGGCCCGGTCAGGTAGACGTTGTCGACGAAGTTGTAGCTGGCGAGCTCGCCGCCGCGGTCCAGGTTGTAGCCAGCGCGCTCGGTGCCCCAGTTGTAGAAGACGTTGGCGCGCAGATCGTAGAAGCCACCCACCGGGTCGGCCTGCGGGCTGAGGTAGTTGCCGGGGCGGGGCATGCGGTCCTGGTGGTGGGCCCACAGGTTGTGGTGCATGGACAGCCGCGTGCCGTGTGCGCCACGCAGCAGGCTGCCGAAGCCATGGCAGGCGCCTTTCTTGGGCGCATTGCAGTTCAGTGATTCGGCAATCAAGCTCCATTGCACGGTGACATGCTGGTAGGCCGGGCGGCCCAGGTCGGCGCGGGCCACCGAGACCGACAGTGACTCGTCGGTGGACCAACTGGCCGAGACATGGTCCAGCATGATGCGCTGGCCCGAGCCGACGCTGATGGCGTCGTCGTCCGCGCCGGCCTCGTCGCCCATGCGGGAGCGGATGAAGCGCACGACGACGTCGTCGGCATCGATCAGCAGCGCGTGATTGCGCAGCGTGATGCCGTCGCCGGGTGCCGTCTGGCCGGCGATGGTGAGGCGGCCTTCGGTGACGTGCAGCGGCCTGGCCAGGGCGATGGTGCCGGACACCGCGAACACGACGGTGCGTGGCCCCTTGGCCTCGACGGCGGCGCGCAGCGAGCCGGGGCCAGCGTCGGCCAGCGTCGTCACGTAGAGGGCCCGCCCGCCGCGCCCGCCGAGGGAGATGGCGCCTTCGCCCTCGGCGCCCGGGAATGCAGGCGGTGCCGCTGCCGACTGTGCCGTCGCACAGGCGGCGAGCAGCAGGAGGGTGGCGAGAGCGGTGTTTGTCTTCATGTCGCGGGCGGGGTCAGTCGTCGTGAGCGGGCCGCGCGCCCGGGCCGGCCGGCGTGTCCTGCGCGATCAGGCGCAGCGCGATGCCCGGCTTGCCAGGCAGCGGGATGGCCTGGCCGCTGCGCTCCACGAAGTCGTAGCGGCCCTGCGGCGTGAACTGCAGCGGCGTGGGCACTGGCGTGATCGTCATGGCCCAGGTGTCGATGATCTCGGCCTTGAAGCGCTGGCCGTCACGCAGGCCGGTCAGGTAGAGCCTGGGCAGCCATGCGGTGGGCGCCCGCTGGCCGAAGTAGACGAGGTAGTAGCGGCCGGGCTGGCCGGCGATGAAGAGGTCGTCGAAGGCGTCGATGGGGTCGATGCCTTCGGCGGGCGCGGCGTCGAGGATGCGCCTCAGGAAGGCCAGCCGTGGCGGGCTCTCGCCGCGCAGCTGCACGCCCTGGGCCAGCCAGACCAGGCCGTCGGCGTCGGGGATGAACTCGCTGTGGCCGCCGTAGCTGCCCGCGATGGTCGCCGACCAAAAGGCGTGCACCATCTGCGGCCCGCTCAGTTGCGCCCAGCGGCGGTCGTGCCGGCCCTCGTACTTCAGCTCGTCGAAGACGACCGGCTTGCGCCAGGCCTCGCGGAACAGCACGGCGCGGCTGGCCTCTGCGGCCGCCATGCCGTGCTGCATGCT
Organism: Roseateles sp. P1_C1_2; assembly: GCF_056406535.1. NCBI lineage: Bacteria > Pseudomonadati > Pseudomonadota > Betaproteobacteria > Burkholderiales > Sphaerotilaceae > Roseateles > Roseateles sp. P1_C1_2. Next base: position 178,241 of record NZ_JBFUAB010000009.1, on the reverse strand, counting down.
GACGTGGGTGATCCACGGCCGCGCCTGGTCGTAGATGCGCTTGCCGTTGTGGATGGAGCGCAGATGGCCGTAGGGATCGACGTGCTGCAGCAGCTGGCCGAGGTGCTCCCAGTCGTCGTCGGTCTTGGTGCGGATGAAGTCGAACTCGTTGGCCAGCGACCACCAGACGTTTCGATAGGCCGCCAGGCGCGCGACGAGGTAGCGGGCGTAGCGGTCGTCCTGCTCGCGGGTCATGGTGGCCAGGCCCCATTCGCGCTTGTCGTCGTAGGGGTGGTGCAGGATGAGGTCGGCCTCGATGCCGAGGTCGCGCAGCTGGCCGACGCGCTGTTCCAGGTGGCGGAAGAAGGCCGGATTGAAGCGGCTGTGGTCCCAGTTGCGAGGCGGCGTGCCAGCGTAGGGCCAGAGTTCCGGGGGATGCCTGTCCGTTCCCGCCGTCTGCGGGAACACCAGCATGCGCACCTTGTTGAAGGGCGCGACGGCCAGCGTTTTCAGCGTCTGCTCTTCCAGCGCCGCGCCGCGGTGAGCCCAACTGTACATCGTCGTGCCGACGGGCTTGTAGGGCGAGCCGTCGGCGTAGCCGAAGTGGTGGCTGTGGCGCACCCCTACCGGGCCGTGATTGCTGCCTTTGGCCGGCGTGACGCTGAACTCGCCCTGCTTGTTCGTCAGCGCCCAGCGGTTGCTCTGGCTGACCCAGGTCCAGCGGCCGGCATGCGGCGGCATGAAGCGCAGGCGGTAGACGCCGTCGCTGTCGTAGAAGCCGTCGACTTCTATCGTCCGCGCGCCATCGCTGAAGCGCGCCGTCAGCTGCACGTCGACAAAGGGGTTGCCGTCGGCGGGGCCGGTCAGCGCGATCTCATGGATGCCCCATTGCTCGACGGCCTGCGCCGGCAGGCCGCACAGGGCCAGCAGCAACAGCGTCAGGGTGCGCCAGCGTTTCATCGCCTCACTCCACCACCGGCTTCCAGCCACCCAGCACGAACTCCGGCCGGCGGTAGTCGGCTATCAAGGCGGCGTCCTTCTCCATCGTCAGCCGGCGCGAGACCGGGTGGCGCCTGGAGAAGTCGATGGGGCGGCCCTGCAGGTCCATGGTGTTGAACTCCCAGAAGCGCACCTGCGAGCTGTCGAAGTCCGGCGCCTCTTCCACCGGACCCCAGCCTTCGGGCGCGATGCCCTGGGTGCGGGTGTCGATCAGCACCATCTCGGCATGCGGGTAGTTGGCGGCTGCGGCCGTGACGGAGCGGTTGCGCGGCAGCCGGGCGAAAACAGCGGGCGGGCGCTCGGCCTTGTCACCCTGCTGGCCCCAAGGCAGCGGGGCTTCGCTGGCGATGAAGCGGCAGTCCACGAACACATTGCCGTGCTGGCCGGCGGGTGTGCGCGTCCAGCTGAAGGGGCCGATGGACTGCAGCTCGGTGCGCAGGAAATAGGCCGCCGCATAGCCCAGGATGGTGTCGCCATGGCCGGTGAGCTTGCTGTCGGCCACATAGAGCGTGCCGTAGGTCGTTAGCGCGTCGCCGGAGCCGTTCAGCGTCATGTCGCTGAGCACGATGCGCTCGCCACGCGTCATCAGCGCCTCGGCCTGGCCGATGGCGTAGTTGTTGATCGTGAAGCTGGAGAGCTGGATGTCAGCGCCATCGACGATGGAAAAGGCCCAGCGGCCGCGCGCGCCGGGGTTGAAGGCGCTGCTGTTGGCATAGCCGACCTGCACCTTGTCGCGGTCCTCGCCGCGCAGGATGAGCTTGGACTTGGCGGCCAGCGACACGATCTCCTCGTAGAAGCCATTGCGAATGAAGAGGGTGATCCGCTTGGCCGGCTTGTCGGGCACGAAATCGATGGCGCCCTGCACGGTGGCGAAGTCGCCGCTGCCGTCGGCCGCGACGACGAGGCGGGTGCTGTCGGCCGGCGGCGGTGCGGCACGGGTCGCAAAGGTCCAGGTGAGGGCGGCGGCCTGCAGCACGCCGGCATCCACCGTCACGCGATAGCGGCGGCCGTAGCTCAGCACGCCGTGGTGAGGGTAGATCGTCGCCACGTTGCCGCGCACGATGACCGGGCGGAAGTGCCAGTCGCGGCCGGCGATGCGGGTGGACTGGTAGGCCTGCTGGAGCGCGTCGGCGGCCGCCTCGGGCGCCGTCATGCGGCGGTTGGGTGAGGCCGCAACAGACAGATCCAGCGTGTCGACCAGCCGCCCGTCGTCGGCGTCATGGATGCGGATCAGGCCTGCAGTGCCCGGCGTGGGCGGGCTGGCGAAACGGATGGCGAGCTGGGTGTCGGGGCTGATGCCGCTGGCCTGGTGAGCGGGCGACAGCATGAGGGCGCCGCCCTCGGCCAGGGCCGCCAGTGGCAGCCAGGCCGCGCACAGCAGCAGCGACTTCAGCAGATGGGTCATCCAGGATCTTTCGTGCCGGGCTCGGCAACGCCGCGCCACAGGGCCATGGTGCGTGCCGTCCGGCTCGGCGGTTTGGGGGCGCGCCCGGGCAGGAGCAGGTCCATGGCGTGGATGGCGCGCGCGAGGAAGGGCAGGGCGAAGAGCAGCGGCATGGCCGTCAGGCGCAGCGCCGCAGGCGTTCCCGCCTGGAACTGAAACAGCTGGTGGACGGAGTAGGGCAAGGTCAGCACATGCTGCGAGAGCTGCATCGAGACCGCCTTGTGCCAGTCGGCGTCCACGCCGCTCAGGGCGCAGCGTTGGCGGCGAGTCAGGTGGAAGTCCGGCGGGTCGCTGCGCCGCAGCCGCAGGCGCAGCTCCGCCTGCGGCACGGCCGGCAGCGAGGCCATGTACTCGTGCGCCTCCAGCGCCAGCTGAAGCCGCGCGGCGTCGGCCAGGATGCCGGTGATCGCGGGGTCCGTCGAGGCGGTGCCGCCCAGGATCTTCAGGCGGCGCGTGGCGTCGTGCAGCTCCCAGAGCCGGATGCGAAAGCCGCGCTCCGAGTCCGTGACTGGTTGCCCGGCGATGTATTCGAAGGCGTCATGGGCCTCGATGACGCAGCGTGCCAGCGCGCACATGGAGGGCTGGTCCCACAGTTCGCGCGGCATCGGCTGGCCGGGGTCGGGCGCCAGCCGGCGCAAGGCGATGCTGTGGGACAGCAGCTTGACGTAGATCTGCGCGCCATAGCTGACATGCGGGGCGGACGGTGGCAGCCCGGTCAGCGCCGCGGCAACCGCCTTGCCGTGCTCGAGCACGGCGTCGAACTCCCTCACCTTGGATCGGTAGTCACCCCAGCTATTGATCGCTTCCAGCATGCTTGACTCGTGGCTCTGACAAGCCGGCAAGGTTAGGCGAAGTTGGGGCTGTCCAATTTGGCCGCCATCCAGCGGGCCGCGAGCGCCGGCCATCGGTCCTGTGTGCCGGCGAGGCCGCGCAGCGCAAAGCCATGCTCGGCCTGCGGGAAGACATGGGCCTCGACGTCCAGTCCATGGACCTGCGCGGCCTTGATGAGATTGAGGGCGTGGTCGACGGGCACGATGGCGTCGTGCAGCGCATAGGCCAGGAACACCGGGCAGCGCGGCAGGCCGTGCGGCTCGGTGGCGATGCCGATGGGCCAGGCGTCGTAGAAGGCCTGCTTCTCGGGCGGTGGAAAGTCGGGCTTGCCCGCCGGGGCCTTGTGGTCGCGGTGGTTGGCGTTGAGGGGCGCGTAGGCGATGACGGCGCCGACCGATCCGCCCTGGCAGGCCATCACGCCGGCCAGATGGCCACCGGAGGACAGGCCCACATGCAGCAGCGGCAGCGGAGGCAGTGTGGCCAGCAGTTCCATGGCGCGCAGGCCGTCCTGCAGCGCGATGTCGAAGGGCTGGCCGTCCTGGCCGGGCAGGCGGTGCACGAGGACATGGGCGTCCATTCCCAGCGTGTTCAGCCAGCGCGCGATCTCGACGCCTTCCTTGTCGTGCATCAGCTGCAGATAGCCGCCCCCCGCGTAGACCAAGGCTCGGCCCCGGGCCGGCAAGGACGAGGGGTAGGCATGCAACTCGGCGCGCGTCGGCCGGCGGCAGACCCGGTCGGGGGACTCGCCATCGAACACATTGGGCACGCCGGCCGAGAGGGCGATGACGGTCATGGCCTGGTGGTCTCGCGCAGCGGCTGGCCGAAGTCGGGCATGCCCTCGGCCGTGAAGCGCAGCGGCTGCACGCGTGTCGCGCGGCCACTGTCCTTCAGCGGGTCGCCGACGATGTCGCGGTAGTTGCGCGCGTGGAAGACGTTGAGCACGCTGCCGTCAGGCTCCACGACGAAGCTGTTGTGGCCGGGGCCGTACTGGCTATTTTCAGGGCTGCTGACGAACACCGGGCCGGGTGATTTGCGCCAGCTCTTTGGGTCCAGCAGGTCGGCGCTCTCGTCGGCCCACAGCAGGCCCAGGCAGTACTCGGCACCCGTGCCGGCCGCCGAATACGTCATGAAGACGCGGCCGCCATGGATGAGCACGGCGGGCGCTTCGTTGACGATGTGGCGCAGCTGCTCCCAGGCGTAGTCGGGCTGGCTCAGGCGTACTTGCGGGCCTTCCAGCTCGGTCGCGCTCTTCATGCGCGACAGGTAGATATCGGTGCTGTGGTTCTTCTTGGCCGGGTCGGTCTGCGCCCAGGCCAGATAGCGTTTGCCGCGGTGCTCGAAGACGGTGGCGTCCAGCGTGAAGGTTTCCCACTGCGTCTTGATCTGGCCGCGCTCGGTCCAGTCGCCCTGCAGTGGATCCGGCGACGCGTTCTCCAGCACCCAGAGCCGGATCTTCCAGGGCTCCTTGGCCTCGCCGGCGCTGAAGTAGATGAACCAGCGGCCGTCGATGACGTGCAGCTCGGGCGCCCAGATGTTGCGGCTCATGGGGCCTTGCTCATGCCGGCGCCAGACGACCTTGGGCTCGGCCGTGGCCAGGCCGGCGATGCTGCGCGCGCGGCGCAGCTCCACCCRGTCGTACTCGGGCACGGTGGCCATCAGGTAGACCCAGTCGCCGTGGCGCAGGATCTGCGGGTCGGCGCGCTGGGGGACGAGCGGGTTGGGCCACGAGACCGGCTGGGCCGAGGCGGTCAGGGCCGGCGCTAGCAGCGTGGCGGCCAGCAGCTGGCGGCGGGTGAGAGCAGGTGAATTGGGCATGGCTCAGGGCTGCTTGTAGAACTCGGCTTCGACGATGGACAGCACGCCGCGGCCGAGGCGGCTCGCGCCGGTGTCGACGATCTTCTGGTTGGCGACCTCGGTGTTGGCGGCCGCCTCGTTGCCGCCCTGGGCATCGCCGGTCAGCTCGATGCTGACGAGCTGGCCGCGCTGCGGCCGCAGCGGCAGCGTCACATAGCCGAGGCTGCGCTCCGTCAGGCCGCGCCAGACGGCGATGCCGTCCACGCGGATGACCAGCGGGTACTGGCGCTCGCGCCAGCCGCCGAGCTTGAGCGTGATCTCCTTCAGCGTCGTGGCCTCGGCCAGGCGGAAGCGGATGCCGCTCCTACCGGGCTCACCGGTCCAGGAGGTGGATTCATCGTCGTCGATGGCGTGGCCCGGCGTGCCGCTGTCGGCTTCCACCGAAGACACGGCCACGGCGATGCGGCTCACGACAAAGGACGGTGTCGCGGGCGTCGGGCCGCGCGTGAAGGGCGCGGCGATGCCATCCGCGGGGAAGCGTGTGCTCAGGCCCCCGCTGACCTTCACGGCCTGCGAGCGCAGCTCCAGCGTCGCGGGCGCCAGCCCCTGGGCTTCGGCACGCAGCCTGATGAGGCCCGCATCGGTCGTGCTGCGCACCAGCACGCGGTTGACCCCGCCTTCCACCGGCAGCTCGCGCGCCAGCACAAAGTTGCCCGGACCCTGCGCGATGCCGCCGCGCCACTCGGCCAGGCCGTCGAGGGTGAACTTCACGCTGTCCAGGGCCAGCGGGCGGCGCTGGCCCTTGGCGTCGACGACCTCGACCTGCACCAGCGCCAGGTCGGCGCCGTCGGCCTGCAGGCCCTGAGGGTGAGTCTGCGCCGTCAGCTTCAGCGCGGTGGGCGCACCGGCGGTAACGCGAACGTCCTCGCAGACCTTGTTGCCCTCCTTGTCGAGACCCACGGCGCGCAGCTCGCCGGGTTCGAACTTGACGCCGTCGAAGCGAAAGATGAAGGGCTCGCCGGCGGCGACCGCGCCGACCGGCCTGCCGTTCAGCGTCAGCACGACGCGGGCGGCGCTGGAGATGACGGTGACGGTCTTCACCGTGCCGGCTGGGTAGTTCCAGTGGCCCAGCAGATGTGCGCGCGGCTTCTCGACATCGACCCAGCCGTCCCACATCACCTGGTGGGCGAAGAAGCCGTCCTTGGGGATGCGCATGGCATCCACTTCGCCGCTGCGGCGGTAGTTCTCGGCGCCGCGGTGGTGGGTGTTGCTGTCGCTGAAGATGATGTTGACGCCGCCCGACGACACGCGGGTGCCGGTGCCGGGGCGCTCGCGCCAGTAGTCCACCCAGCGGCGCACGTCCTCCAGCGCGTGGCTATCCTGGTTGCGGTTGTAGCTGGCGGCGCTCTGGCCCTTGTGCTCGGGGCCGTCGCCGTCGCGGTGCCAGGGCGGCGAGAGCTCGTCCCAGAACTTGCGGGCGCTTTCGTCGCGTGAGTACTCCATGGCCCACATCGGGCGGCGGGCGCTCTTGTTGATGTAGAGCATCTCGCCACCGTACTCGGCCACGTCCTGCAGCGCCCGCGACAGCATCTCGCGGCTGCCGGCGGCGCGGCCGCCGTGCGGGTCGAAGCGGTCGCGCAGCGCGCGCACCTCGGCCATGTGCTCGGCGCTGACGCTGCGGTTGCCCGCCTCGAACATCAGCACCGATGGGTTGTTGCGGAAGTAGACGATGGCGTCGCGCATGGCTTCCATGCGCTGCTCCCAGCGCCTGCCCGTCACATCGGCCTCGGAGTCGCCGGTGGGCAGGGCCTGCATCAGGCCGATGCGGTCCAGCGACTCGACGTCCTGCTTCCACGGCGCGGTGTGCATCCAGCGCACGAAGTTGGCGTTGCTGGCCAGCATCAGGCCGTTGCTGTAGTCGCTGAGCCAGGCGGGCACGGAGAGGCCGATGGCCGGCCACTCGTTGCTGGTGCGCTGGGCATAGCCCTTGAGCTGGATGATGCGGCCGTTCAGCGTGACCATGCCGTTGGCGAACGCGGTCTGGCGAAAGCCGGTGCGCGTGACGACCTTGTCGACGGGCTTGCCGTCGACACTCAGCGTCGTCTCGACGTCGTAGAGGGCGCCATAACCCCAGCTCCAGAACTGCAGGCCGTCGACAGGCGCGCTGGCGCGGACGGTGGTGGTGGCGCCGGGCAGCAGCGTCTGGGCTGGAGCCTTGAAGCTGGCAACCTGCTTGCCGTCGCGGTCAAGCAGGGCGACGTCGAAGGCGAAGCGGCGCGGCTTGTCGTGCTCGTTGCGCACCTGGGCTTCAGCGGTGATGGTGGCGCGGTGGGCCTGCGGGTCGAAGTCCGCCGCGTGGACGTAGACGCCCGTGGTGCCGAGGTTGCTGTACAGCGGCAGCGTCTGGTAGAGCTTGTCGGTGACGTGAAGCCGCAGGTTCTTGGGCAGGCCACCGTAGTTGGCGTTGAAGTTCTTGTCGGCCCACTGGTAGCGCTGGTTGGTGGCCTGCTCGCGGTAGTCCCAGCGGTTGTCGGTGCGCACGGCGATGAAGTTGTCGCCGGGTTTGACGACCTGGCTCAGGTCGAAGCCGAAGGCCGTCACGCCGTTCTCGTGCAAGCCGATGCGCTGGCCGTTGACCCAGACCTCGGCGGCTTGGCGGGCACCCTCGAACTCGATGAAGACCTTGCGGCCGGCGATGTCCCTGGGCAGCGTGAAGCGCTTGCGGTACCAGGCGATGCCGGTGCGGTGGTCGACGATGTCCCTGGCGAAGGCGTCGTCCTCGTTCCAGGCGCGGGGCAGGGTGACGGGCTGCCAGCCGGCGTCGTCGAAGGCCGTGGCTTCAGCGCCCGGCGCGTCGCCAACATGGAGTCGCCAGGCGGGGTTGAAGTTGTAAACCTCGCGGGCGGCTTGTGCCGGCAGGGCCAGGCCCGCCAGCAGGGCGAAGGCGATGCGAATCATGGGCATAGGGTTTTGAGGTCCATGGCTTCGGCGGCGGCGTGCGCGGGCAACTTGGCGTTGCTTGCCCGGGCCTCGCGCGTGATGAGGCTGCCACCGCCGAAACGCTCGTAGGCCGGGTCGCGCTGCGCCTGCTCCAGCGAGACGAAGCGCGCGCCTGCCGCCTGCAATCGCCTCAGCACCTCGGGCAGGGTGGCGGCGCTGAAGGCGCCCAGATGGGTCAGCAGCACGAAGGGGATCTCGCGCCCGTACAAGGCCTCGGACCCCGCGCGAGCCCGGGTGAGGCCCGCGTCGACACCGCGCAGATAGTGGGCCGTCATCGCAGCCACGGCGGTCTCATTGCCCGCCGCCTTGCAGCGCGCATAGGCGTCCGTGTAGTCCCAGTCGGAGAAGGCGAGGCTCACATCCGCCACGCGGTAGCCGCGTTCGCGCAAAAAGGCCAGCGCGGCATCCCGCCGCTCGCCATCGCCCACGGACAGGTTGGGATAGCGGAACCAGCGCCAGTTCGCATCGCCCATGTGCTTTTCAACCAGCGGCTCGCCAGCGATCACGTCGGCCGCCCAGACTTGCAGCGACGCCGCCCGCCCCAGGTTCAGGTGGCTGAACGTGTGGTTGCCCAGCGGATGCCCCGCCCGGCGCCAGGCGGCCAGCACCTCGTCGCCCTCGGCCTCGGCGCCGCGCGCGTTGACGAAACCCCAGGCCTCGCTCACCCCGAACGCCTTGAACGCGCGCAGATGCGCTTCGGCCACCTCCAGCCGCGTCACGCCCGGCGGCAGCTTGCCGTGCACGGGCAGGTCGTCGACCGTGACGGCGACGTCGAAGGCCTGCGTTGCCGAGGCGAGCCCGACCAGCAACGCCGCCAAAGCCCGCTTCATTTCGCCTGCGCCTTGTAGTGCTCGGCCAGCACGTCGAAGGCCAGCTTGCGCTGCCCCGTCTCGGAGATCAGCCCCTTGCGGTTCCAGCCGTTCTGGTAGACCGGGTGCTCGCGGCGCGGCGAGCGGAAGTCCTTCAGCACCCAGGGTGACAGGCCGCGCAGCGTCGGCACCTTGGCGGCCATGGCCAGCGTGGCGCGGTAGTAGTCGACCTGGAAGTCCTCGCTGAACTTGCGGCGCAGCTTGGCGTCTTGGAAGCCCGCCTGCGCATCGGCGCCGAACTCGCTGAACAGCAGCGGCTTGTCGGCCGGCACGTCCCAGCGCAGCTTGGCCACGTCGGCCAGCGTGTCGTCGCCGTACCAGCCGGCATACGTGTTCACGGCGATGACGTCGAGTTCCTTCAGCAGCGTGTCGGCGATGTGGAGGGTGTCGCCCTTGCGCTCCACCAGCAGCGCCGCGCTGATGAGGCGGCTCGGGTCCAGCGCGCGCACGGTCTGGGCCAGCGCGGTGTGGAAGCGCGTGCGGTTGTCGGCCACGGGCGTCTCGTTGCCGATGCTCCACAGCACGACGGCGGCGCGGTTGCGGTCGCGATAGATGGTCTCGGCCTGCATGCGGCGGGCCAGGTCCAGCGTGGCCGGGTTGTCCCAGTTCACGGTCCAGTAGACGGGGATCTCGCTCCACACCAGCAGGCCGATCTCGTCGGCCACGCGCAGCATGGCTTCGTTGTGCGGGTAGTGGGACAGGCGCACATAGTTGCCGTGCAGGCCGTTCTTCACCTCGCCGAGCAGGCGGCGCGCGGCGGCATCGTCGATGCGGCGGGCGGGGTTGGGGCCGACCTCTTCCTCGTGGATGCAGATGCCCTTCAGGAAGATGGGCTGGCCGTTGAGCAGGATCTCGCTGCCGCGCACGGCAATCGTGCGGAAGCCGATGCGGTCGCGCACTTTGTCGTCACCGGCGTCGAAGTCCACGTCGTAGAGCGTCGGCGTGTCGGGCGTCCAGCGCTTCAAGCTCGCTGGCGCTGCCATGTCAAAGCGGGCTTCGCCGTTCGCGTCGGTGCGCGTCGGCAGCGTGAGGTTCAGGCCGGCGATGCGCAGGTTTACCGCGCGGTTGGCGGCCTGCGGGCCGTTGAGCTGCAGGCTGCCCACCAGCCGGCCGGCGTCGTTGAGGCGCAGCGTCGCGTCGTCGATGAAGGTGGCGGGTGTCTGGATGAGCTTCACCGGCCGCGTGATGCCGCCGTAGAGGTCCCAGTCGGTGATCTCGCCGGGGACGCTGTTGGCGTCGTGCTTGGAGTCCACGCCGACGACGAGGCGGTTGCCCTGCGCGCGCAGCGCGTCGGTCACCTCGACGACGAAGGGCGTGAAGCCGCCCTCGTGCCGGCCGACTTCCTTGCCGTTCAGATAGACGTAGGCGCGGTAGTTGACGGCCTCGAAGCGCAGGAAGCTGCGCTGGTCCGTCTTGATGGCCGCATCAAAGCGGCGCTGGAACCAGATCAGCCCGTCGAAGTAGCGCAGTTCGGGCGTGGCCGAGTTCCACGCGCCGGGGATGTCCATCGCCGGGCCGCGGTCGAGGTCGAACTCGAAGAAGGCCGGACCGGGCTTGCTCTCCTCGGTGGCCACGTCCACGTCACGGTGGCGCTGCATGCGCGACTTGGCGACCCAACCATTGATGTCGGTGAAGCCGGTGCGGTACAGATCCTTGGAATAGGTCCAGCGGCCGGACAGGTCCTGCGCATTGGCCCGGGCACCGGTGAGCAGCAGCGGCGGGCGCAGCGCGTCGGCGGCGAGCGTCGGCAGGGCGAGGGCCCAGGCCAGGGTGAGGGTGATCCAGGTGCGCATGGCGGCCCTCCTTCAGTTGAAGTGGAAGAGGGGTGTCAACGGCCACTGGCGCGGCTTGTTGTCGGCCTCGACCTCCATCAGGTCGGCCATGTGGTCCCACCAGCGGCGCATCACGGGCTGGTGGGGCAGGTCGTCGAAGGGGTGGCCGGGCTTGCGCTTGAGGACGGCGAAGAGGGAGAGCGTGGCTTCGTCGAGGAAGATCCAGTAGTCGTGGATGCCGGCGCCGCGCAGGGCTTCGGCGAGATCGGGCCAGAGCTCGTCGTGGCGGCGCCTGTACTCTGCCACGACGCCGGGCTTGAGCTGCATCTTGAAGGCCAGGGTCTCGTCGCTCATCCTGTCGTCTCCTGCTTATTGAATGTCCTGCTCAACCATGGGCAGTGCCGACACATCGCGCCGGCGCAGCGCCGCATCATGTCTCCAGCAGGCGCTGTTCAGGCCGGTGAGTTCGATACCGGCGCCAACGGCGATGGGCTCGCGCAGCGACAGGCGGCTGTCCGCAAAGCGCCAGTCCACGGCATCCAGAACATGACCGCCGCGTCGGGCCTCGATGTCCAGCCCGGTGAAGCTGAAGCCACGCAGCGGCGCTTCGGTATAGGCGTCGACCTCAAAGGCGACATCCGCACCGCGGGCCTTGAGGCGTTCGATGCGCACGCCATTCACCTGCACGCGGCCTCGCTCGGCGGACACCGGCGTGGCGAGGTTGAGCCAGTGCGGGGGCGCTTCGGCGCGTTCGGCGGCGGGGATGTCCGCTCGGCTGAAGGCCGGGTTCCAGTTCATCGTCACGCGCAGGGCGGTGGGCACCTCATGCAGGGAGAGGTCGCTGATCGTCACGCCCTCGATGAAGCCACCGCGGCTGGGGGCGGACTTGAACAGCAGGCCGACGGGCACCGGCGCGTGGACCTCGATGCGCCTTGCCGTGATGCGCCTGAAGCCGCCCGAGGTCTCACTGCCGAAGGTCAGGCCGGCGGCGCCCTCGCGGACGATGCAATTGCTGATGCTGATGTCTTCGCAGGGCCGCGCGACGCGCAGGCCGTCGGCATCGCGGCCGGCCTTCATGCAGAGGGCGTCATCGTTGACGGCGATGTCGGCGCGGCGGATGGTCACGCGGCGCGAGGAGTCGATGTCAATGCCGTCCGTCGACGGGCCACGGGCGTCGCCGTCGTTGTTGCGGATGGTGAGGCTGTCGACCGTCACGTCCTCGCTGTAGCAGAGGTGCAGGGTCCAGAAGCCCGAGCGGCGCAGCAGCAGGCCATCGCCGATGTTGATGCGGGCTGACTCGAAGACCTGGATGAGGCGGGGTCGCTGCGCGTCATAGTCCGACGCCCAGCGCAGGCCGCGCGGCTCGTAGGTCGCGCGCAGGGCCCAGTAGCTGTCCCAGAAGACCTGGCCGTCGCCGTCTATGCAGCCTTCGCCGACCAGGCCGACGTCATGCTCGCCATAGATGTTGACGAGGGCCGCCGGCCAGCGCATCTCGATGCCGGAGACGCGCGTGGGCAGCAGCGGGTAGTCGGCCAGGTTGCGCGAACCCAGCAGCGTGGTGCCGGCCTCCAGCCGCAGCGTCATGCCGCTCTTCAGGAAGAGCGAACCGGTCAGGTAGGTGCCGGGCGGGATGCGCAGCGTGGTGCGCTGCAGCGCCGCGGCATCGATGGCGGCCTGCAGTGCCCGCGTGTCGAGCGTGATGCCATCGCCGCGTGCGCCGAAGTCCTTGGCATCCACCTCAGACGATGCCGCTGCCGGAAGCTCCTGCTTTCGGCGGGCGCTTGACGGCGGCCTTCTCGCGATAGCCACTGGCACGGTAGGCGGCGACCGGGTCGATGGCGGCGCCGCTGCGCAGGCGGGCCATCGCCAGGATGGGGCTGACGTCGGTGCGGAAGGCCTTCTTCAGCGCCTGCGCCGACTGCAGCGCGTCATTGGCCTCCTGGAAGCCTGCCAGTGCCGCGCGGTCCACCAGCGACGCCTGTACGAAAGCGCGCTGCACTTCGACGGCGCTGCTCATCAGGCTTTCGATGGGGTCGGTCACGTTGTGCGACTGGTCCAGCATATAGGCGGGCTTGAAGCTGCCGTCTCGCAGCGTGGCGTCGGCCAGTTCGTTGAAGACGAGGAAGAGCTGGAAGGGATCGATGCTCCCCGAGTCCAGGTCGTCGTCGCCGTATTTGCTGTCGTTGAAGTGGAAGCCACCGAGCTTGCCGAACTGGGCCAGGCGAGCCACGATCATCTCGATGTTGGTATTGGGCGCGTGATGGCCCAGGTCCACCAGGCACTTGGCCTTGTCGCCGAGCGTTTGCGCCGCGGCGAAGCTGGTGCCCCAGTCGGCGATGACGGTGCAGTAGAAGGCCGGCTCGAACAGCTTGTGCTCGATGTACATCAGCCAGTCGTCGGGCAGGGCGGCGTAGATGCCCTTGGCGCTGTCCAGATAGCGCTCCAGCGCGCCGCGCAGATTGTGCTGGCCGGGGAAGTTGGCGCCGTCGCCGACCCACACCGTCAGGCCCTTGGAACCCAGCGTCTTGCCCAGCTCGATGCAGTCGATGTTGTGGGCCACGGCCTGCTCGCGGGCGGCCTGGCTTTGCGAGGTCAGGCTGCCGTATTTGTAGCTGTGCGCCTGGCCGGCCTGGTCCTGGAAGGTGTTGGAGTTCACCGCGTCGAAGGACAGGCCCAGGCTGTCGGCCTGCTGGCGCAGCGCCTTGGGGTCGGCCGGCTTGTCCCAGGGGAAGTGCAGCGACACCAGGGGCGTGGCACGCGTCAGCTGGTGGATGACGGCGCAGTCCTCGAGCTTCTCGGTCACGTCGCGCGGCTCGCCCTTGCCGGGGAAGCGCGCGAAGCGCGTGCCGCCCGTGCCCACGCCCCAGCTGGGCAGGGCGACGGCGAAGGTCTGGGCCGTGGCCGTCAGCGCCTCGATGTCCACGCCGCGGCGGGACAGCATGCCGCCGAGCGCGTCATAGTCGGCCTGCAGCGTGGCGCGCTGGCTGGCGTTGTGCTGCTCGACCTGGCCGGCATCAATGATTTGCGTCGTCATGTTTGTCTCCTGCGCCGATTGTTAGCGCGTGAAGGCCGCGGCGTTGCCGGCGTCCACGTTGAGGACGTTGCCGGTGCTCTTGCCGGACTTGTCGCTGGCCATGAAGTAGACCGCTTCGGCGATGTCCTCGGGCAGCACGCTGAGCTTGAGCATGCTGCGCTGGCGATAGAACTCTTCGATGTTGTCCGAGTCGATCTTGTTGGACGCGGCGCGCTCTTCCTTCCACTTGCCGTCCCAGATGCGCGAGCCGCGGATGACGGCGTCGGGGTTGACGACGTTGACGCGCACGCCGATGGCGGCACCCTCCAGCGCCACGCAGCGGGCCAGGTGGATCTCGGCCGCCTTGGCCGTGCAGTAGGCCGATGCGCCGGCGGAGGCCACCAGGCCGTTCTTGCTGGCCACGAACACCATGCTGCCGCCGATCTTCTGCTGCTTCATCAGGCGGAAGGCACCGCGGCTGACGAGGAAGTAGCCGGTGACGAGGATGTTCTGGTTGCGGTTCCAGATCTCCAGCGTGGTGTCTTCCAACGGTGCGGCTGAGGCGATGCCGGCGTTGGAGACGAGGATGTCCAGGCCGCCGAAGCGCAGGGCCGTGGCCGACAGCAGGGCTTCGACTTCGGCTTCGGAGGTGATGTCGCCCCGCACGGCGGCGACGTTGTCCTTGCCGCCGACCTTCAGCAGGTTCTGGCGGGCTTCTTCCAGCGCTTCGGCATCGATGTCGGTCAGCATCACGCAGGCACCTTCCTGCAGCAGCTGGCGAGCGACCGCCTGGCCGATGCCACCGGCGCCGCCGGTGACCAGGGCCACGCGGCCGGCCAGGCTCTTGGGCTTGGGCATGCGTTGCAGCTTGGCTTCCTCGAGCAGCCAGTACTCGATGTCGAAGGCCTCCTGCTCGGGCAGGCCGACGTATTTGTCGACGCCGTTCGCGCCGCGCATCACGTTGATGGCGTTGATGTAGAACTCGCCGGCGATGCGGGCGGTGGCCTTGTCCTTGGCGAACGACAGCATGCCGACGCCGGGGATCAGGTAGATGATGGGATTGGCATCGCGCACGGCCGGGCTGTTGGGCCGCTTGCAGCGCTCGTGATAGGCCCGGTAGTCAGCGCGGTAGGCCTCCAGCGCGGCGTCCAGGCCGGCCAGCACGGCATCGACATCGGGCTTGGCCGGGTCGAAGTCCAGCACCAGGGGGCGGATCTTGGTGCGCAGGAAGTGGTCGGGGCAGGACGTGCCCAGGGCGGCCAGCTTGGTCAGGTCCTGGCTGCCGACGAACTCCAGCACCGCGGCGCTGTCGTTGAAGTCGCCCAGCTTGCGCTCGTCGGCGCTGATGCGGCCGCGCAGCGCGGGCATCAGCTTGGCGGCGAGTGCCGCGCGTTGCTCGGCCGGCAGGGTGGGGGTCTTCACGCCGCCGAACACCGGCTGCTTGATGTTCTCGGAGAGCCACTGCTCGGCCAGGCGGATCATGTCCAGCGTGATCTCGTAGCAGGACTTGGCCGTGTCACCCCAGGTGAACAGGCCGTGGCCTTCCAGGATGATGCCCTTCAGTTGGGGCTGCGACGTCGCCAGGGCCTCGAGCTTCAGGCCGAGGTCGTAGCCGGGGCGCTGCCAGGGCAGCCAGCCCAACTGGCCACCGAAGATCACTTCGGTCAGGCGGCGGCTGTCGGCGCAGGCGGCGATGGCAATGATGGCGTCCGGGTGCATGTGGTCGACATGCGCCTTCGGGATATAGGCGTGCAGCGGGGTATCGATACTCGCGGCACGCGGATTCAAATTGAATGTGCAGTGCGGCAGGTAATCCACCATCTCGTCCTCGAGCTCCAGGCCGCGATAACGCTTCTTGAGCGCCTGCAGCTTGCTCATATAGAGGGTGGAAAAACCATCGAGCTTGATGCTGCCGAGGTCGCCGCCCGAGCCCTTGACCCACAGCACCTCGACATCCTCACCCGTCAAATGGTCGCGCATCAGCACCTTGGCCGAGGTATTACCACCGCCGAAATTCGTCACGCGCAGGTCCGAGCCCAGCAGATTGGAGCGATACAGCAGCAGTTCGGGTTCGCTCAGCTTGGCCGCCACGGCGTCGTCCCATTTCGAGACGATCGGAGTTTGTGCAGGGGTTTGAGAAATTGCAGTCATCAGCTTGCCTGTATTCAGTCCGTCATTCATCCCCGTGAGCGCAGCCTGCGGTCCGGAGCCCGCCATTCGCGGGGTTAGCGGAACGCAGTGTGGGCCGAAACGGCGCGCCATGGGCGGCGGCGGCGCAGTAAATCAAAAGGATGAGCGAATGCGGCGGGCGCGATGCCTCCGCTCACGAAACGCTCACGGCCGTGAGCGTTTTCTGATTGACCTTGTCACCTGCCTGACGTAATCTGTACTTGGAACAGCGTTTCACCCAGGCTTTGATTGCTTCTGAGCGTGAGTGGAAAGGGCTGTAGCGACCGGCGCCTACGCTCACCGGCCGCGATCAAGGACCTGGCCTCAGCCGGGCCGCCAAGCCAAGCGACGCCTGCCCTTCAGAGGCTGGGTGCCATAAATACGAGACAACGGTCGCCGCCGGTTCTCCGGGACGCCCGATAAAGGTGATCCACATGATCAATCACAAGCGCCACAAGCGTCTGCTCAAACTGCTGGACGAGCGCGATCACGCCAGCGTGCAGCAATTGATGGAATGGCTTTCGGCTTCCGCCGCCACCGTGCGACGGGATATTTCCTGGTTGGCTGCCAAAAACCAGCTGACGCGCACCCGGGGTGGTGCCCAAAGGCTGGAGCAGAAGAAAAAGTCCTACACGCTGTCCAGCGAGACTTTTCAAAGCAATGCCCAGCAGAATACTGCCGCCAAGCGCGCCATCGCCCGTTATGCCACCTCGATGTGCAATAACGGCGAAACCATCATCATCAATGGGGGCACCACCACTTTCATGATGGCGGAGTTTCTCGTCGAGAAACAGCTGAAGATCCTGACCAATTCATTCCTGATGGCCGAGCGCCTGCTCGTCACCAGCGACAACGAAATCATCCTGCCCGGCGGCAAGGTCTATCGCGAGCAGAACGTCATCCTCAGCCCGTTCGAGAACGACGTCGCCCAGCACCATTACGCGGCCAAGATGTTCATGGGCGTCTACGGCCTGTCCATCCTGGGCCTGATGGAAGCCGATCCGCTGCTGATCCAGGCCGAAAAGCGCCTCATCGGCCAGGCCGAGGAACTCGTCGTGCTGGTGGACAGCTCCAAGTTCCAGCGCAAGGCCGGCCTGGTGCTGTGTGGCCTGAACCGCGTGTCCACCGTCATCACCGACACCGGCGCGTCCGACAGTGCCGTGCAGCTGCTGGAGCACTACGGCGTGCGCGTCATCACGGTGGAGCCCGAAGCCGTGGACCCTCGGGTGGTGGAGGCTTCGGCCATGAGCTCGAATGACTATGCGGCCGTGCTGGAAGCGGGTGGCTATGGACGCCACGTGGCGTTGAACTCTTGAGCGCTGCCCGCGGTCAAAGTGTCATCCTCGACATCGGCAAGACCAACGCCAAGCTCACCCTGATCGACTCGGCCGGCAAGACGCTGGCCGAGGCGCGCACGCCCAACACCGTGCGTCGCGACGGCCCCTATCCGCATCACGACACCGAAAGGCTGTGGACCTGGATGCTGGGCCAGTTGCGCGAGCTGTCGACGCTGGCGCATATCCGCGTCATCGTGCCCGTGACGCACGGCGCGACGGCGGCATTGATCGACGACGCGGGCCTGGTGCTGCCGGTGCCCGATTACGAGCATGTGCCCGGCGATGCGACCGATGCGGCGCGCTATGACTTGCTGCGGCCGGCCTTTGAAGAGAGCGGCTCGCCGCAGCTGCCGGCCGGCTTGAATCTGGGCCGCCAGCTGGACTGGCTGCAGGCGCGCTTCCCCGCGGAGTTCGCTCAGGCCAGGCATGTGCTGATGTATCCGCAGTACTGGGCGTGGCGCTTCTGCGGTGTCGCGGCCAGTGAGGTCACCTCCCTGGGTTGCCATACCGATCTGTGGCGGCCGCGCCAGCGCACCTGGTCGTCGCTGGTGGAGCGTCAGGGCTGGCAGCCACTGTTCCCGCCGCAACGCGAAGCGTGGGCGCGGCTGGGCACGCTGCGGCCCGATGTCGTCGCGGACACGGGCCTGCCGGCCGATTGCGAGATCGTCTGCGGCATCCACGACAGCAATGCCTCGCTGCTGCGCCACCTGCTGACGCTGCAGCAGAGCGGCCCCTGCACGGTGCTGTCCACCGGCACCTGGGTCATCGCCGCGGCGCTGGGCTCGGCGACGCGGCCCCTCGTCGAGGCGCAGGACATGCTGGCCAACTGCAATGTCTTCGGTGACGCCGTGCCCTGCATCCGCTTCATGGGCGGGCGCGAGTTCGGCGCCATTGCCGGCGAACGACCGGCGGCGTTCACGGCCGAGGATCTAGAGCGGCTGATTGCGCGGCAGACGATGGCGCTGCCCTGCTTTGCGGAGACCGGCGGGCCGTTCGAGGGGCAAGCCGGGCGGGTCCAGGGCGTTGCGCCGCAAACGGATGCGGAGCGCGCCGCGTTGGCGACGCTCTACGTCGTGCTGATGACCGACCATTGCCTGGCCGCTCTCGGCGCCAGGGGCCGTGTCGTCGTCGAAGGCGCGTTCACGGCCAACCCCTGGTTCGGCCCGCTGCTGGCGGGTCTGGCCGAGGGCCGCGACGTGACCGTGTCGGACGACAGCAGCGGCACGACCTGCGGCGCCTGGCTGCTGGACGCCTGGGGCAGCGCCCCCGAGGCGGCCGCAGCGCCCGTGGCCGCGTTGAACCCACCGGGCTGGCGGGCCTATCGCGACGCCTGGCGAACGCAGGCCGGCGCGCACTGAATGAAGGAAAAAGGGCCGGCCTCCCGCGAGACCGGCCCTTTGACTTTGGCGCAGCGATCAGCCGCGACGGCGACGGCGCACACCGGCCACACCCAGCCCGGCCAGCGAGGCCAGCGCAAGGGAGCTCGGCTCGGGGACGGTGAAGGCGCGCACGCTGTCGATGGCGGGCGCGCTGTAGCCAGACACGTCGCTGGCGCTGTCGAAGGCATAGACCCTCACCTCGTCAAAGCCCACCAGGTCGCTCAGGCCGAGCACGCCGCCGATACCCGCTGCGCCGAGAGACACGCGGCCGGTGCCGGTCTGCACGCCGTCCAGCCAGGTCTGCCACATCAGGTAGATGTTGGCGTAGCCCGAATCGACGGCGAACTCGATGCCGTTGAGGTCGCGTGCCGCGCTGCGGATGGATAGGTAGGCGTTCATGCCCGCAGTGGCGAAGTAGTTGCCGGAGAAGGACTGGCTGTAGGACTCGCCGGCGCCCAGATCGACACAGTTGCCGCCGGCATAGCCGCAGCCACCGTTGTCGTTGCCCAGGCCGGTATGGCTGAACAGCAGACCCCCCTCCGACCAGGGGCTGGCCAGCGCGGTGTTGGTCTCGAAGTCGGCGGTATAGGTCAGGTGCGCGGCACCGGGCGTGGCGCTGCCGGCACCGGTGGTCTGCACGACGGCGGCCATGGCGGGTGCCGCGAACAAGGCCGCGATCAGGGAGAGAAGTTTGGTTTTCATGGTGGTGGATGTGTCAGTTGTATTCCGGGCCGAGCGCCGGGCCGCCCCTAGCCGGCCCGCGTTGGCGATGTGCATGCGGCTCGACGCCGCATGCATCGCCGTCCCCTCGGGGGACCGACTGGGCTGACCCGCGTCCAGCGAGGTCAGACCGGGCGAGGGGTACCTAGTTCGCTGCGACGAGGTCGATGGCGTCGAAGGACAGGGCGGGGCTCAGGAAGCCCGCGCCGGCGGTGCCGCTGACGGTGTTGATGGTCAGCACATTGGTGCCGACGACGAGCTGGGCGGCCGGGATGTCGAAGGTGTAGAGGCGGTTGAAGCCGCGGTAGGTGCCCACGGTGACGTTGCGCGAGACCTTGGGCGGCGCGCTGGGAATCGCGGACGACCAGCTGTTGACGGTGACCTGTGGGCGGGCGCTGTTGTAGTCGGCCGTGATGCCGATGCGCAGCCGCAGCGGGGCCGCGTTCTGGCCGCGCTTGAGCGTGAAGCGCACCTGCAGGCCGTTGTTCACGTCCTTCCATTGATAGGCCGGCCAGTTGGCATTCGTCGACGTGCCGACGATGAAGGGGCCTGCCAACCACGAAGCCATGCGCACGTCGGACGGGTGCATGAAGTTCAGGCGGTCGCCGTTGATGAACTCCTGAGGCGTGCCGTCCCAGCGGCCGATGCGCCAGATCGCCGGCGTGGCCTCGGGGTCGGCCGTGATGGCCACCGGGTTCAGCGCAAAGCTGGTGTTGGCCGTGACCGTCACGGGCACGGTCTGCACGGCGAGTTCGCCCTTGTAGACCGTCATCGTGTAGTTGCCCGGCAGCATGCCCTCGGCCGCGAAGTGGCCGTCGACCGGGTCGGCGTCCACCCAGTACTGCGCCTGCGCATTGGCGAAGCCCACCGTGTAGGGCACGCCTGCGACGCGGCCCGTCAGGCCGGCCACGTTGACCGCGCCCCGGCCCACCGGCGGCACATAGCCGACCATGCCCAGCTGGCCATACCAGCTGGTGTCGGGTCTTGCCGTCGGCGCGGTCCCGTCGTTGAAGATCATCGTGTAGGTGTTGAGCACATTGAGGCGGAAGGGCTCGATCTGGGCCTCGCCGTAATTGACCATATAGGTCAGCTCGTTGGTCGTGTCGGTGATCTGCTGCAGCAGGCTGCGGTAGAAGGGGCCGCTGGAGCCGCCTTCGTTGTTGTCGCGCCAGAACCAGATGCCCACGCCGGCACCGGTGCCGCCGAGGAACTGCCAGTCCTTCAGGCGACGGTTGGCGTAATGCTTGGAGCGCGACTGGCCGTAGCGCGGGTCGCTGCTGGCGAAGCCGAACACGTCGCTGGCCTCGATGGCGCCGTTGGTGCCGCGCAGGTCTTCGGCCCAATAGCTCTGGCCGGCGTAGGTCACGAGGCCGCCGGCCGCGTTGGCCGGGCCGCCGTTGGGCAGCTTGGCGATGGGGATGCGCGCGATGAAGCGCACCAGGCCGTGCACATCGGGCTCCTCGGTGAAGTGGGTGCCCATGTGGATGTTGGACTCACCCTTCTTCACCACGTAGTAGTGCGTCAGCACGCCACCCTTGAGGCTGTTCACGGTCAGCGTGACGCGGATGTAGGCGTCGCCGGTGACGACGCCGCCATTGGTCGTGGCGGCCGGCACGACGCTGCCATTGGCGTTGACCAGCTCGGCCTTCACGGCCACGGCGCTGACGCCGGTGTAGAGCCAGTCGGCGCCCGAGTTCAGCTGCGTGCCGCGCGCCGGGTCGGCGTACTCCACGCCCTTGTAGACCATGCTGGAGAGGTCACCTGCCGACGTGGTGCTGGCGCCGTTGTCATAGCCGCGCACCTTGAACACCAGGCCGGCGTCGGTATCGATGACGTATTGCGGCTTGGCGGCATTGCCGCTGTCGTGGACGGTGGTGATGCTGAGGGCCGCCATCGCGGCCGGTGCGGTGGTGGCGAGCAGCGCGGTGGCCAGCCAGCGCGCCCAGGGCGGGCGCGCGCTTGTCTTCGTGTGCATGAGGTCTCCTGGTTTCGTGTCGTTGTTCACGGTCTATGACCGGGAGCGGACTCTAGGCAGGAGGCCTCGTTGCGTGTACTCAACCCAATGAGCGTTTGGGCCGCGTTTCAAATACGCCGTCGACGGCGCGAATTGATGCGCGCTAACACGGCGTTCGCGATACCCGATGTGGCATCGCGCGTCACTTCATGAGGGCTTGATAGGTCAGGTTGCGCACGCGCAGATGCAGCGTCGAGTTGCCCGCGGGCCGCAGCTGGGTCATGAAGAGTATGACCAGGCGCTCCTTGGGATCCACCGTGTACTGCGGGAAATAGGCGCTGCCCCAGCCGAAGGCGCCTTCGCTGCCCAGCTCCTTGAAGCCGCCGGTGCGCACATTGACCCAGAAGCCCAGGCCGAAGCCATCGGCGTCGCCACCGGACTTGGCTCCGAGATGGTCGGCCGTCATCAGCGCCACGGTGTGGGGCGCGAGCAGGCGCACGCCGTCGAGTTCGCCCTTGTTCAGCAGCATCTGCAGGAAGCGGGTGTAGTCGCCGGCCGTGGACAGCATGCCGGCGCCACCGGACAGCAGCTTGCGTGGTCCGTTGACGAAGTCGCTGTGCGCGGCCGTTTCCATCAGCTTGATCTGCCCGCCCTCCAGGCCGTAGACGTTGGCCAGGCGGTCGAGCTTGTCGGGTGGCAGGAAGAAGCTGGTGTCCGGCATGCGCAGCGGGCCAGTGATGCGCTCGCGGATGAAGCGGTCCAGCGGCTGGCCGGACACGACCTCCACCAGCCGCCCCAGCACGTCGGTCGCATAGCCGTAGATGAAGGCATCGCCCGGCTGGCCCTGCAGCGGCAGCGCGGCCAGCCGGTCGGTCCATTGCGCCAGCGTCTCGTCGTTGCCGACGAGATACCAGTCCTTCATGCCGGCCGCGTCGTAGGCGGCCTTGGCCGGGCCGGGGCCATAGCTCATGCCGGCCGTGTGGGTCAGCAGGTCGTGGATGGTCAGCGGCCGGCGCGGCTTCTCGGTGCCGCCACCGGGCAGCGCCACCTGCACATTGGCGAAGGCCGGCAGATAGCGCGCCACCGGGTCCTTCAGCAGGAAACGGCCTTCCTCGTAAAGCATCATGGCCGCGACCGTCGTCAGCGCCTTGGTCATGGAGGCGATGCGGAAGATGGCGTCCGTGCGCATGGGCTTGGCGTTCTCGACGTCCTGCTGGCCATAGGCCTTGAAGACGACGGGCTTGCCATCGCGCAGCACCACCATGACGCCGCCGGCGAGCTGTTTGCTGCCGATCTGCTCATCGATGGCGGCGTCCAGGCGCTTCAGCCGTTCGGGCGAGAAGCCGGCGACCAGGGCCGGCGGCGCTGCGATCGAGGCGGGCGCGTGGATCAGCGCGGCGCAGGCCAGCGCCACGGCAAGGACGAGAGACTTCATGCGGCTAGTCGCCCAGCGGGCGCTGGTTGGTGAAGCCGGGGCTGGTGGCGACGTGGAACTGCTCCGGCGCCTGCGGTTTGCCCGGCTCGATGGCGCCGAGATCATCCCGCAGCTGATCAGCCACCGGCACCCGGGCTTCCCTGAGGCCCAGGGCCACCAAACGCGCCAACTGCATGGCGCCGTAGTTGTTGTGGTGGGTGTTGTCCAGCTTGCCGTTGTTCAGCGGGTGGGCGGCCTGGGAACGCTCGGGCCCCAGGGCCGCATAGACCTGCTGGCTCATCGCGTTGAGGTCGATGAAGGCCAGCTTCATGTCCTGGGCCACGGCGCGGGCCGAGTCGGCGTACTCGGTCAGGCTGGGCTTGAGCTTGCCTTGCGCGTCGAAGTTGCGTCTCTCCATCGATGACACCACGACCGGCACGCCGCCGCGCGCCAGGATGCGTTCGGCGTGCGTGCGCAACTCGGCCTTGTAACTCTCGGCATTGCCGCTGCCGTCCTTCTGCTGCTTCTGGTCGTTGTGGCCGAACTGCAGCAGCACGGTGTCGCCGGGCTGCAGCAGCGACAGGATCTTGTCGATGCGCCGGCGCGCCAGCGAGTCGCGGAAGGTCTCGCCCGACTCGGCATGGTTGGCCACGGCCACGGTGGGCTTGAACAGGGCTGTCAGCATCTGGCCCCAGCTGGCATAGGGCTCGCCGCTCTGGTCGGCGACGGTCGAGTCGCCGAGCAGGAAGACGGTGGGAAGGCTGACCGGCTCGATGACGAGCTGGCGCAGGGCGGGATGCGGCCCGTTGATCTCGAGCGTGAGCCGGCGGTCCCAGGCCCAGGCTTCGCTGGCGATCTCGCGCTCCTTGAGCTTGACGCGGCCGGCTTCGACCCCTGGCGCGGCGGTGATGTCGGCCGTGCGCACGTTGACGATGAAGCTGCGGGTCTCGGTGCTGCCTGCGGGCAGGCTGACGCTGTCCAGCATCAGCCGCCGCAGCTCGGCCTTGACCGTCGTGTTGCTCGCCTCGGCGCCGCCCAGCGTGGCGGTGACGCGGTAGTTGCCTTCGGGCAGGTCGACCGAGAAGAAGCTGGACTGGCCGGCTGCATTGCGTGGCGAGCCGGGCTCGAAGCCGTTGCCGCGTTCGCGGCTGTAGGTCTGCTCTGGGCCGGTGAGGTCGAAGCTCACGGGCTTGTCGGCGGCCCAGGTGGGTGCGGCCAGCAGGCAGGCGATGAGGAGGAGGCTCTTCATGTCAGTCGCTGAGCTGATCGCCGATCAGGGCCAGGTTCTGGATGGCCGCCAGGCCCCATTGCGCCGTGTCGTTGGTGCTGATCCACGGCGCCTCGTCGACCGGGTTCAGCGCCAGCGGGCCGGCGATGCGCGTCGTCTTCAGCGTCTTGTGGCCGCGCGGGTCGTCGGCCCAGAACTCGCGCCAGGCGCGCTGGGCCAGGGCCTTGTCCTGCTTGCTCTTGGCCGCGTAGGCGCTCAGACGCGAATGCCCCACGCTCAGCACGGTGCCGCCGCCATGCGGCGCACCCAGCGCCTTGACCTGCTGTTCCTTCGGCGCGTTGTAGAGCTCGCAGTACTGCAGCCAGACCTGCTTGAAGGCGGGCTCATCGATGAGGTCGACAAGCTCGGCCATCATCTCGACGGCGCCGAAGACGGCGCTCAGGTGGCTGGCGCTGAGCTTGTCGCCGCTGACGTTGTGGAAGGCGCCTTCGTTGGGGCCGGTGGGCTCGTAGCCGCCGCTGCCGGTGAAGAAGCCATGCGGCATGGCGGCAATGCCTTTCATGCCGCGCAGCAACTTGTTGCGCCAGCGCGCGTCGCCGGTGCGCTCCCATTCGGTCAGCACGTTGGCGACCACCGAACCCCAGTCCGTGCCGAAACCGATGCGTGCCGGCCAGGGGCCCTTGTCGACGCGGCCGGCGATCTTGCGCACGGGGTCGACCTCGTCCATCTTGCTGTCGGCGTTCAGCACCTCGCGCATGACGTCGCCGATGCGCTCGTCCGCCGTCAGGTAGTAGTAGAAGCGACGGTAGGCAGCCGTGGAGATGCGTGCCTGCTTGGCGCTGCAGCCCCAGTGCTGCACGTTGTGCCGCGTACCCAGGCCCTGGAAGCGGCCGGCGTGATAGATGTCGACCTCGCTGGTGTGGCGCACCATGGCCTCGGCGAAACGGAAGATGTCGGCGCGGCCGCTGCGCAAGTAGGCGTACCAGAGCCAGAGGTCGGGCGAGAGCTCGGAGTTGTCCCAGGCGAAGCCGCCGACGTCGTAGCGCCATTCGTGGCGGTCGCTGTCATAGGTGTGGCGGATGTCGCCATAGTCCCAGAAGCCGTACCAGTGCCGCTGCTCGACTTCCTTGGCGTAGAAGCCGAACAGGAAGTCCAGCTTGTCCTCGATCTTCTGGCGTGCGGGCGTGGAGCGGTCGGGCAGGCTCCACAGCTTGCCGAAGACGCCGGCCTGCAGATAGCGAGCTGGCGACGCAGCCAGCTGCGGCGGCGTTTGCACCGCGGTAGCCATCTGCACGAGGCGCTCGCGGGTCGGCGTGGCGGCCAGCGCCCACAGCGTGATCTCGCTGCTGCGCGCGATGCCTACCGGCGTGCCGAAGCCCTTCTCATAGTCTTCGTAGGTGACCTCCAGGCCTTCGAGCTCCTGCTCGTGGGTCTCCATGCCGAGGCCATCGTGATAGAAGCGCAGGTCCATGGCCGGCGCCTCGGGCGAGTGCATCCACAGCGTCACCTGCGCGGCGTCGGTGTGGGCGTTGCGGATGTCCAGCTGCGTCGGGTGGCGCTGCCAGAAGTCGCGCAGGCCGAATGCCACGCCGCCGGTGGCGCCGCCGATATAGCCGCTGCCCGGCGCACGCCTGCCGAAGGCGGCGGGAATCCAGCCGTGGCCGGCCTTGGTGCGCTTCTTGATCTGGAAGCCGTCGGCGCTGAGTTGGCTCAAGCTGTAGTCGCCCCAGGCGGGAATGCGATGTTGCAGTTCGCGCACCTGCTTGCCCCATTGCGCCACCGGCGGCGTGGCGCGGCCGGCGAGTTGGGCCTCGCGCACGGCGGCGCCCGGGTCGCGGCGCAGGCCGGTCAGGTTGCGCACGCCCTCGGCCCAGAGGCCGCCGGCTTCGCCGGCAAAGCGCACGTGGCGGTCGTAGAGGGCATCGCGCAGCGGCACGTCGAAGCGCAGGCCGATGCCGCGCAGGAAATCCTTCTGGTCGTCGCCATCGAAGACAAAGGTGTGCATCACGCGCAGCGACTCGGCACCGGCG
This sequence comes from Roseateles sp. P1_C1_2, assembly GCF_056406535.1. Taxonomy (NCBI): domain Bacteria; kingdom Pseudomonadati; phylum Pseudomonadota; class Betaproteobacteria; order Burkholderiales; family Sphaerotilaceae; genus Roseateles; species Roseateles sp. P1_C1_2. Next base: position 152,309 of record NZ_JBFUAB010000009.1, on the reverse strand, counting down.
TAGAAATACAAGCGCACCGAGAAGGGCAGCCATTCGCGGCCGGCGGCGCTGCGGTGCTGGCCGTCGACCTTGATGACGGCGCGCACCGGGCCGGTCTGCTCGACGGTCAGCTTAGTCGTGCGGCTCTGGAAGGCGGTCTGCGTGACAGCACCCTGCTCGGCATCGGGCTTGTCGTCGGTCTGCGCAATGAGGGTGCAGGCGCCCAGCACCTCGCGGCCGTCGCGCTCAATGCCCTGGATGAGCTTGGCGCCCTGGCGTGGCAGCTTGCAGCGGATGACGCCGGTGTCGACTTCGATGAAGTCCGGCCCCTCCTTGACGCTGACGATGGCGCCGCCTGTGGCCACGCCCTTGCCGGCGCGGATGCTGGGTGCGGCGCCGGCGTCGACGCCGGCCGGCAGCGCGTGCGCCGTCCATTTCAGCGAGCCGTCGGGCCAGTAGGCCAGCGGCCAGGTCTGCAGCGGCAGCGGGTTGCCCTTGGCATCGGCCGCGTTGAAGTCCTGACTCTTCTGATACTGGCCGCGCGGCCAGGGCAGGCCCAGCGTTGCGCCCAGCGGCAGTGCGGGCGCGGCGCCGTCGAGCCAGCGCAGCGCGAGCAGCTCGGTGGAGACCGTGGCGACCGGCGCTGGCGCCGGCGCTGCGCTGGCGGCAGTGGCCAAGCCGGTGAGGCCGGTGATGCCCAAAGGCAGTGACGCGGTCTTGAAGAAATTGCGGCGGCTGAAATCAGTCATGGGCGGGCTTGCAGGGGTTGCAGCGAGGAGTCGGCGGCGTGGCCGCTGCCGCGGCCCCAGAGGCGGTCGTAGGACCAGCCGGTCAGGTCTTCGACGATGCGGCGGCTTTCATCGGTTTCTGCCTCGGTGGCGCCGCTGCGCAGGCGCTCGACTTCGTTGACGAGGACGGCATGCGTGCTGGCATTGAGGCGGAAGGACCAGGAGGCGATCAGGCCGAACAGCATCATCAAGAGGGGCCCGCCCACCATCAGACCGGTGATGGTCTGGATGGCCTCGGGGCTTTGCACGATGACCTCGCCGGGGCGGCTCTTGGGCGAGATATAGCCGCCCAGGTCGATGATCCAGCCGCTGGCGATGATGGCGGCGCTCTGGGCCATCTTGCGCACCAGCGTCATCACGCCGGCGAAGATGCCCTCGCGGCGCTGGCCGGTGACGGCCTCGTCGATGTCGGGCAGGTAGTTGTAGACCGACCAGGGCACGAAGTTCAGCGTGCCGCGGCCCAGGCCCGCCAGCACGATGGGCACGAAGATCCAGAACACCAGGCTGAAGCTGCCGCTGGCGGGGTTCAGCGCGGTGAAGAGGTTGGTGCCCAGCGCCTTGAAGCCGGCGTCGAAGCCCTCGGGCCGCAACAGGAAGAAGCCCAGGTACAGCAACAGCGCTGCGCCGAACAGGGAGATCGCCAGGCGGTAGGCCAGCACGGGCCCGGTGCGGATGACGATCTGGATGGCCACCATGACCGAGATCAGCTGGGCCACATATATGACCGTCATCAGCTGCGAGATGACGAGGGTGGCGCCCATCAGCACCGTCGCCACGAAGATGGGGAAGGCGGTGTTGAAGATGTCCTGCGACAGATAGCCACCCAGGTAGATGGACAGATGCTGGCGGAAGGCGCGGATCTTCAGCGTCGAGAACAGGTCGCCGAACATCTTGACCGGCAGGGCCAGCGCCGCCTTCAGCGTCACGCCGCCATAGGTCTGCGACAGCACGGCCTGTTCGCGGGTGCCGTAGGGGCGCTCCCAGGTCGTCAGCACGACGATCGTCACGACGACCGAGAAGATGCAGCCGAAGATGGCCGCCATCCAGAAGAAGGTATCGGGCGAGTCCTTGCCGCCGAACTGGCTGATCAGCAGCGTGGGCAGGTAGGAGGCCAGGATGGCCGAGCTCTGCGCGACGATCATGCGCGCGCCGGCGAACTTGGCCTTGGCCTTGTAGTCCTTGGTCATCTCGGCGGCCAGCGTTTCCCAAGGGATGAGAAACATCGTGTACAGCAGCTCGAAGAAGATGAAGGCGAGCAGGTAGTAGGTGAAGCTGTGGCCGGTGCGGAAGATCAGCGCGAAGCTGGGCAGCAGCGGGATGGTGATGAGCAGGAAGAGCTTGCGCCGGCCGATCTTGCGGCCCACCCAGGTGTGGCGCAGGTTGTCGGACACATAGCCGATGAGGGGGCAGGTGATGGCTTCAAGCAGCCTGGGCAGACCCAGGATCAGGCCAGCTTCCACGGCGCTAAGGCCACAGAAGGTCGTGAAGAAATAGAACAGCCAGCCGGTGATGACGGCCTGGGCGCCGGCGCCCAGCATGTCGCCCGAGCCCCAGCCCCAGTAGTTGATCCAGTTCGGCTCGCGGGCCGCGGGGTGCAGGTTCTTGTTCATCATCAGATGAAGCGCACCAGCAGCTCGCCCATCGCCAGCAGGGCCATGGCCTGGCCGAAGGGCATGGACGTCAGCGGGATGTCCTTGTATTCCTGCAGGGTGTTGAACACCGGCGTGCCGAAGCTGACCTGGGTCAGCTCGCCGGCGTCGTTGATCTTGCTGCGCACGGCCAGCGCGGCTTTCAGGCCGACGGCCTCAAACTCCTTGGAGATATAGCCCTTGCGGACGGCCTTCAAGATGCCATACGCAAATCCGGCAGAAGCCGCAGCCTCGTCATACGAGGTCGGATCGTCCAGCAACGTTGGCCACAAGCCCGATGGAGACTGGCACCCCGCCAGTGCCTTCACCTGCGCCTCCAAGGTCGACACCAGGAAGTCCCGGAATGCATCGCCCTCGGGCAAGTTCAGCAGCTCGATGAACTCCGGGATGACGATGGTGACCCAGGAGTTCCCGCGTGCCCAGAGCGCGTTGGCAAAGTTGTGCCGACCCTCGAAGGTCCAGCCGTGGAACCACAGGCCCGTCTTGCGATCGGCCAGGTATTTGATGTGGACGAGGAACTGGCGCTTGGCCTCCTCGACGTAGTGCGGCCGGTTCAGCAGCAGGCCGAACTTGGCCAGCGGCAAGACGGACATCATCAGCGTGTCGTCCCACAGCTGCTGGTGGTTCACGCTGTTGTAGACGATGTGCTGGAAGCCGCCTTCCTCGGTGCGCGGCAGGTCCTTGTAGACCCACTCGGCCCAGCGGTCGATATAGGGCAGGAAGCGGCGCTCGCCGGTGCGGTCGAAGAGATAGGCCAGCGTCAGGAAGGGCGCCACCGTGTTGATGTTGCGGCTGGGCATGCCTTCCGCAAAGCGGGCCTCGAACCAGCTCGTCATGATGTCCCAGGCCTTGGGGTCGCCGGTCAGCTCCCAGACCTTGTAGACGCCGTACAGGCCCACGCCATGCGTCCACTCGAAGCCGTTCCAGCCCTTGGTGTCCAGCACGCGGCCATCGTCCAGGCGCAGCAGGAACTTGCCGTCCTTGTCTTCGATGTTGACCAGGTTGTGGATCAGGCGATCGATGGCGCCGCGGATGTCATCGCGGTCCGCGCCGAGCTTGGCCGTGTGGTGGGCCAGCAGCGGGTGGATCTTGGACGAATCGACGGGCTTGAGGACTTGATTGGGCATGGTCATGTCTCGGTATGTATTCAACGCTGCAGGTTGCGCGGTTGGGGCACCGGCTCCAACGGTACGCCGCCGCGCGCCACGGCCAGCGGCACGAGGTGCACGGCCTCCAACGCGTTGGCCGCCTGGCCATCGGTGGTGACGGCCAGCGTGAGCGTGTTGTCGCCGTTCGGATTCAGGATGCCGGGCGGCAGCACGAAGACGCGTTGTGGGCCGACGTGGGCGATGAACTGGCCCATATTCCAGCCGTTGACGAAGATCAGCGCGCGGTTCTCGACCTCGGAGCGCGGCTTCGTCGTGTCGCCGAAGGCCAGGCCCAGCTGCACGTCGTGGCCGGCGGGAAGGTCGAGCTTGAAGTGGGTGCGCAGCCAGTAGCTGCCGGGCGCGGGCGGTGCGGCGCTGGGCGTGGTGGTTTCCCACCCAAGCTGCGGCTTGCTCGGATCGACAGGCAGATGCCAGCCCATGCGCTCGCCMTGCAGGCCACCGTTGTTCATCGGGCCGCGCACGAGGTCGGCAATGTCCTCGCCGCCCTTGTTGCCCTGGATCTTCCAGGCGATGGGCAGACCGAAACGCTGGCCGCCCCGGGTCGCCAGCGACGCGGCGATGAGGCCGCGGGCCTCCTTGTGGGCATCGTCGGCGAACAGATCCCAGTTGTGCGAGTTGTTGCGCACGACGACGGCCAGCACATGCTCGCCGGCCGGCAGGTCTTTCAGCTGCTGCTTGAAGCTGTCGGTCGTCTCGGGGAAGGGCCGGCCGGTGTCGTTCTCCTGCTGGCCGAGGAAGCGGCCGTCCAGCCAGACCTGGATCATGCCGGCGCCGCCGCCGCCAAAGAAGAGTTCGAGCTGCAGCGGCTTGGCAGTGCTCGTCGTCGTGAAGCGGCCGCGGTACCAGACGTCGCCGTGGTGGAAGCCGTAGTCGCTCATCGCCAGCACGGGCTGGCCCTTGTCGGGCGCGGTGTAGACATTGGCGGCCGAAGCGGTCGCGTCGGCCTTGCGCCAGGCGCTGTCGTCGAAGCCGGGTGCGGCTTCGAGAGAGTCGAAGCGGCGCGTCCAGGCCAGTTGCGTCAGGTCGGGCAGCTTGATCACGTCGGGACCGGGCAGGGCGGTGCGGGCGGCGAGGCTGAAGTCTTGAGCTGCAACGGCGACGGGCTGGCCGTTGAAGCTCAGACCGGTGACGCCATCGGGTACCCAGGCGCGCAGTGCGCTGGGCGCGGTCGTGTCGCCGCTCAGCTTCAACGTCTTGCCATCGATAGCCGCCGTGCGAAGGAGTGCCGGGCTGCGCACCAGCACGCCTTGCAGTCGCCAGAACTCCTGGGCCGTCTTCTCGTCGGCAAGCAGCAGCAGCAAGGGCGCGCGGCCGGCGCCGCTGATCAGTACTTCGATGAGGCCGCTGTGCTGGTAGTTCAGCCGCAGGTCGCCGCTCCTGGCATCCCAGTTCAGTTGGGCCTGGCCGCGCAGCAGCTTCACGGTCGGCCTGGCGGCATAGCGCAGCACGGTCTCGCCGTCGTCGCCGTTGCGGCCGTAGAGCAGCGCCACGTCGCGCGCGCCCTGCTGCAACTGCGCCTGCAGCTCGCTCGTGCTGTAGACGAGATGCTGGCGCTCCAGCGCGTAGCTGGCCAGCAGCATCTTGGCGTCCTGACCGGTCAGTGTCAGCTTGCCGGCCTGCGGGATCTGGTAGCTGCCGTCGCGCGTCTGCAGCTTGAAGCCGAAGGCCTCGGTGCCGGTCAGCGCGTTGTGCTGGGCCAGCAGTACATGGCTGCCCAGCGCCTGGTTGACGTTGTGATACAGCCTCACCCTGGCATTGCCCGGGTCCAGGATCTCACCCTTGTCCATCTGGGCGAGCACAGGCGTGGCTGCCTGCACGAAGCCGCCCATCTGCTTGAGCACCAGGGCCTTGTCGCGCATCACGCGGGCCTCGCTGATGGGCGAGCCGTAGTCGTAGCTGGTGTAGACGATGGGCCCCGGCTGCCAGCCCCAACTGGTGCCGCCGTAGGCCATGTAGATGGAGTGGATGGTCAGCGCATTGATGAGGCTGCTGCCGTAGAACACGCGCTGGTAGCCCGGCCCCTGGCGCTGGGCCGTGCACTCGTAGGTGCCGTTGCTGCCCCAGTAGTCGAACCAGCCTGCGCCGATCTCGGCGACGAAGCCCGGCGTGTTGGGCGAGGCCAGCGAGCCGACCTTGGGATAGTTCTTGCCGTAGATGCCCCAGTCCGGCGCTGGCGCCGGCGAGCCGGGTTGGGCGTCCACGCTGCAGACGCCACCGGGGTAGCCGTCAAAGGCGTAGAGGTCGGTCGGGCCGGGGTTGGCGAAGGGGGCGGTGGAGTTCCTGGGCGTCCAGTCCGGCAGGCGCGATGCGGCGTTGTGGAACAGCGGCACCGTGATGCCATCGGCGCGCGCCTTGTCCGCCAGATGCTGCATGTGCCGGATGTTCTTGGGCTGCACGGAGAACAGCTCGTTCTCCAGCTGGTAGGCGATGACGTTGCCGCCGCCATTGGTGATCTGGTGGCGGGCCAGGATGGCATTGATCTGCGTCATCCATTCATCGGCCGCGGCCTGGTACTCGGCCGCGTCGGTGCGCGCCTCGGCGCGCTGGCGCAACAGCCAGCCGGGGAAGCCGCCGGCCGTCAGCTCGGCGTTCACATAGGGGCCCATGCGGGCGATGACGTAGAGGCCTTCTTCTTCGGCCATCTGGATGGCGCGCTCGATGTTGCGCACACCGGTGAAGTCGTAGTGGCCCGGCTTGGCCGAGTGGTAGCCCCAGCTGAAGTAGAAGGACACGGCGTTCAGGCCCGAGGCCTTCATCTTCTGCAGCACGTCGCGCCACAGGCTGGGCGAGGGCAGGCGAAAAGGGTGGATCTCGCCGGCGAAGATCATCTCGCGCTTGCCGTCGATGATCAGCGAATGGCGGTCCCAGGCTATGGCCTTGGGCTTGCCCTTGGGCGCTGTCACGCGTTCCAGCTGCGCGGTCTCTTCGGAGATCACGGTGAAGTGGCGCACGGTGCCCGATACGCCGCCGAGCTCCTTCTTCGGCGTCCAGGTCTGCAGGCCGTCCAAGCTGTCGGAATACCAGTAGCGCTTGGTCGTGTAGTCGTCGAAATAGATGCGCCAGCCGCCCTGGATCGGCACCAGCGCCTGGCCCTCCGACGGACCGCCCCAACCAGCCCAGTCGCCCGTCTTCTGCATCGTCCACGGGCCGTCCAGCGACGGCGCGGTGGCCAGTTCGATGAACTTGGTCGTCTCGTTCTTCGTGAACGCGACATAACGGCCTTCGTGCAGGATGACGAAGGTGTCGATGAAGTTCTTCTCCAGACCCTGCAGGGCCACGGGGTCGGAGAACTGCGTGAAACCGGCATCCAGTGCCTTCACGTAGTAGGCCGCGAAGGGCCCCTGCGTGCCGGTCCTGGACAGGCTCATGACCAGCTTGAGGCTGCCGTCGCTGTCGCGGAACCATTCCGGCGCCCAGACGTTGGACACACCGGGCAATCTGACGGGCACGTCGGCCACATGCGTCCACGTCTTCAGGTCGGCCGACTTCGCAATGCCGAAGGTCGAGCCTGACCAGTTCGTCGTGTAGGCGATGTAGTAGAGGCCGTCTGCCGCCCGGATGATGGACGGGTCGCGCAGCAGGTCCTTGGGCGGTTGGTAGACCTCCGAGCCCAGCGACGTGAACGTGATGCCGTCGCTCGACGAGAACAGGCTGAGCCTGTCCTGCGACGTGGCCATGAAGGCCGACATCAGGAAGCTGCGTTCGGCCTTGGCGACCGGTGCAAGCCCTCGCGCCGGCGTGCTGACGGCGGTGGGCGCCTGCTGTCCTGGCAGGTCCTGCGCCCACGCGGCGGCGCAGAGCAGCAGCGCAGCGAGCGAGATCAACCGGGGGGCGGAGGGCAGGGCAGCGTGCATAGCGGACCGGGAGTGCGGGAAGCCTGAATCAGTGTCACCCGGTTCGTGGCCGCCAAAAAATCAAGCGCTTGCGAGAAAGGCGCCGTCAAAGGGCTTTCGCAAGGGCAGGCGAAAATGGCGGCCTATGTTCAGTTTCTTCAAGAAGGCGCCCCCGCCTCCCGCGCCCGCCGACGAGGCGCCGGCCCTGCTCCCCGAAGGCTGGGTCACCAAGCCGGCCAGCAAGCCGGCGCTGGAACCCGTGCCGGCCCCTGTACCGGTCGCCGCCCCGCTGCCAGTCCCTGTGCCGCCCCCCGTGGCTGCAGCTATCGTTGCACCCATTGCGGCGCCTGTCGCCGTACCCGCGCCACCGCCGCGCGCCAGCTGGATGGACCGCCTGCGGGCCGGGCTGCGCAAGACCGGCGGCAGCATCGCCGGGGTCTTCAGCGGCGCCAAGATCGACGAGCAGCTCTACGAAGAGCTGGAAGAGGCGCTGCTGATGGCAGATGCCGGTGTCAAGGCGACGCAGTTCCTGCTCGACGACCTGAAGCGCCGCGTCAAGGAGGCCCGCGCGACCGAGCCGCAAGTCGTGCGCGGCCTGCTCATCGATGCACTGGCCGAACTGCTGGCACCGCTGGAAAAGGGCCTGGAAGTTGGGCGGCACACACCCACTGTCATCATGGTCGTCGGCGTCAACGGAGCCGGCAAGACGACCAGCATCGGCAAGCTGACCCGCCACCTGGCCGAGGCCGACCAGAAGGTGCTGCTGGCCGCCGCCGACACCTTCCGCGCCGCCGCGCGTGAGCAGTTGGGTGTCTGGGCCGACCGCGCCAAGGTCGAGATCGTCAGCCAGGAGGGTGGCGACCCGGCCGCCGTGTCCTTCGATGCCGTCAATGCCGGGCGAGCGCGTGGCGTCGATGTCGTCATTGCCGACACGGCCGGCCGCCTGCCGACCCAGGTCCACCTGATGGAAGAGCTGAAGAAGATCAAGCGCGTCATCAACAAGGCCCAGGAGGGCGCGCCGCACGAGGTGCTGCTGGTGGTGGACGGCAACACCGGCCAGAACGCGCTGAACCAGGTCAAGGCCTTCGACGAGGCGCTGGGCCTGACGGGCCTGGTCGTCACCAAGCTCGACGGCACGGCCAAGGGCGGCGTGCTCGCGGCCATCGCGCGCGAGCGGCCCGTGCCGGTCTATTTCATCGGCGTCGGCGAGAAGCTGGAAGACCTCGAGACCTTCAGCGCCCGCGAGTTTGCGCGGGCCTTGCTGGAGTAACCCGGCTCAGTGTGAGTGGGGCGTATCGGCGTAGTAGCCGGAGGCCTTGGGTTTGGAGAACAGCCGGTCGCGCAGCCGCTCGGCGGTGTCGTTCTGCCAGTCGCGCTCCCAATGCGTGACTGCCAGCTCCGTGGCGCCCAGCACGCGCAGCAGGCGTTCACGCTTGCGGGAGTGGCGGACCTGGTCTTCGGCGACGGGCAGCAGCACGACGGAACGCACATAGCCGTGCTCGTCGCACAAGGCGAAGTCGACGGTCAGCAGGCCGGTGCGGGACAGCCACTCGCGGTAGGAGTACTGCTTGGGTACGCGCACCAACTTGTGCAGGGGCACATGGGCCAGCAGAAAGCCCTTGGGGTGCTCCAGGGCCAGGGCGTGGGAGATGCTCTTGTGGGCGTGGCGCTCCGAGCTCACCAGCACGCGTGCGGCCGTGGGCGGCCAGTGCATCACGGTGTCGGATGCGTCGACCTGGCGGCGCTGCGCGCTCTGTCCGGTCAGGTTGCTCAGCCAGGCGGGGAGGTGGAGATTCAGCATGCCGGGCACGCTAGCGGCAGTGCCGGGTCTTGACCACGGCCGCCTGTCCCTCGACCTTGGGACCAAGTGTGAGGACTTGTTTCGCCGGACAGGCCGACGACGGTTTGAGTGCTGGTCAACCCTAGGCCATCAGACCATCACATCCCCGGCAAGCCCTTCATGCCACCCATGCGCTTCATCATCTTCATCAGGCCGCCGCCCTTCATCTTCTTCATCATGCCCTGCATCTGGTCGAACTGATTCAGCAGGCGGTTGACGTCCTGGATCTGGACACCGGCGCCGGTGGCGATGCGGCGCTTGCGGCTGGCCTTGCTCTTGCCATCCATCAGCAGCGTGGGCTGGGCGCGCTCCTTGGCGGTCATCGCGCGCAGGATGCCTTCCATGCGCTTCATGTCGCGCTCGGCGCGGTCCATGTCGGCCTGGCCGGGCTGCTTGTTGCCCATCATGCTGGTCGGCAGCTTGTCCATCAGGCCGCCGAGGCCGCCCATCTTCTTCATCTGCGCGATCTGCTGCAGGAAGTCGTTCAGATCGAAGCCGCTGCCGCTCTTGAGCTTCTCGGCCATGGCCTGGGCCGAGGCCAGGTCGACGTTCTGCGTGACCTGCTCGACCAGGGCCACGATGTCGCCCATGCCCAGCACGCGGCCGGCATGGCGGTCGGCATCGAAGACCTCCAGCCCGTCGATCTTCTCGGACACGCCGGCGAACTTGATCGGTGCACCCGTGATCTGGCGCACCGACAGCGCCGCACCACCGCGCGAGTCGCCGTCGAGCTTGGTCAGGATGACGCCGGTCAGCGGCAGGGCCTCCTTGAAGGCCTTGGCGGTGTTGACCGCATCCTGGCCCTGCATCGCGTCGACGACGAACAGCGTCTCGACGGGATTCAGGACGGCGTGCAGTTCCTTGATCTCGGCCATCAGCGCTTCGTCGATGGCCAGGCGACCGGCCGTGTCGACCAGCAGCACATCGAAGTAGTGGCGCTTGGCGTGGTCCAGCGCCGCGAGCGCGATGTCGCGCGGCTTCTGGTTGGGCTCTGACGGGAACCACTCGCCACCGGCCTGCCGGGTCACCGTCTTCAACTGCTCGATGGCGGCCGGGCGGTAGACGTCGGCGGAGACCGTCAGCACCTTCTTCTTGCGCTTGTCGATCAGGTGCTTGGTGAGCTTGGCCGTCGTCGTCGTCTTGCCGGCGCCCTGCAGGCCGGCCATCAGGATGACGGCGGGCGGCTGGGCGGCGAGGTTGATATCGACCACGCCCTCGCCCATGGTGGCGGCGAGTTCCTTGTGCACCACCGAGACCAGCACCTGGCCCGGGTTCAGCGAGCCGACGACCTCCTGGCCGAGCGCCTTCTCCTTCACGCGGGCGATGAAGTCGCGCACCACGGGCAAGGCCACGTCGGCCTCCAGCAGGGCCATGCGCACCTCGCGCAGCATGTCCTGCACGTTGCTCTCGGTGATGCGGGCCTGCCCGCGCATCGTCTTGACGAGGCGACTCAGGCGGTCGGTGAGGGTGGAAGCCATGTTTGGGGAGGGGGCCTGAGTCGACAGAACGGCGACAGGCCAAAAGTACACTGCAGCCATGAGTTTATCGCCCGCCCCTGTTGGAGACGCCGCCGTGGTCGGCGCCGTCGGGCCGGGCCTCGCGCTGGCGGTCGCCAGCGTGCTGGCGCTGCTGGGTTATGTCTGGGTCGGCCTGCTGCGCGCACGCGCGGGAGATGCCGATGGCGCCGTGCGCCGCCCGCTGCGCTCCGTGCCCCCCATGGCGCTGGCCTGGACGGCCCAGTTCGTCGCCCTCTATATAGATATCAGTGGCTATGGCCTGGCCGAGCCGGGGGCTCGCTTCGGCTTCGCGCCGGCGCTGTCGATGACGACCTGGCTGGTGCTGACGGTCTATCTGGTCGAAAGCCGTTTCCTGCCGCTGCACAGCGTGCGCCGCGTGCTGGCCTGGCTGGCGGCGGCGGCCGTGCTGCTGGCCTGGGGCTTTCCCGGCGAGAGCCGGCCACTCGCGGCCTCGCCCTGGGCGCCGCTGCACTGGGTGCTGGGCCTGGCGTCCTACGGACTCTTCGGCGTGGCGGTGCTGCACGCGGCACTGATGAACCGTGCCGAATCGCAGCTGCGCCGCAAGCAGTCGACGCCGGCCGGCCTGCCCCTGCTGCGGCTCGAGCGGCTGACCTTCCAGTTCGTGGCCGCCGGCGTCGGCGTGCTGTCGCTCGCCATCGTGCTGGGCTGGTGGTTCACGCCGCATTGGCGCTGGGACCACAAGAACCTGCTCGCCGTGCTGGGCTGGCTGGTGCTGACCGGCCTGCTCGTCGGCCGGCGCATCTATGGCTGGCGCGGCCGGCGCGCGACGCGCTGGCTCTATGCCGGCGCCGCCCTGCTGCTGCTGTCCTATGCCGGTTCGCGCTTCGTGCTGGAGGTCATCCTGCAGCGCGGTGTCAACGGAGGCGGCGCATGAAGTACCTGCTGCTGCTGCTGGGGCTGGCCGTGCTCTTCTTCGTGCTGGGTGCCAAGCGCGCCAGGCCGCGCGAGCCCGAGGCGGGCAAGCCGCAGCCGCCCGCACCGCCGCGCCCCATGCTGCGCTGCGCCGAATGCGGCATGCACCTGCCGGCCGATGAAGCCTTGCCGGGCAAGGGTGGCGTATTCTGCAGCGCGGGCCACCGCAGCAGCTTCGAGGCCCGCCAGGGCCAGGCCTGAAGGTGACCGGCGCGGGGAGCTGGTTCGTCGAGCAGCCGCCGGCGGAGCCGCCGGTCGAGGCCAGTGCTTCGTTCGAGCGCCTCTACCGCGCCTTCCTGTCGGCGCGCGCCGCCCTGGGCCTGGCCCTGGTCGCGGCGCAATTGATCTCGGCCATCCTGGGCACGCCGCCGGCGCGCTCGACGCTGGCACTCAGCGTCTCCTATGCGCTGGCGGCGCTGGCGCTCTGGTTGCTGCCGCAGTTGCGGCGCGGGGCGTCCGCGCGCAGCCTCGCGCGCATCAGCAGCCCACATTGGTGGAGCGCCATCGGCGTGGACCTGATCCTGTTCGGCGTGCTGCACGCGCTGGACCCGAGCGGCGTGAACTACGGCGCCCTGTTCGTCATGCCGGTGCTGATGGCGGCCGTGCTGAGCCCGCGGCTGCTGGCGCTGGCGACGGCCGCGATCGCGACGCTGGGCCTGCTGGCTGCGGCGGGCTGGTCGCTGCTGTCGGGCAACGACGTGGGCCTGAAGACGACGCAGGCCGGTTTGGTGGGGGGCGGCCTGTTCGCCGTCAGCCTGCTGGCCAGCGAGCTCAGCGCCCGCCTGGCCCGCGAGGAAAAGGCCGCGCGCGGCAGCCTCGCGCTCGCGCGCCAGCAGGAGCAGTTGAACCGCCTCGTCATCGACGAGATGCAGGAGGGCGTCCTCGTCGTCGACCGGCGCGGGCGCGTGCGGGCGATGAACCCGGCCGCACGCAGCCTGCTCGGCGCCGCCAGCGGCGAGCTGAGCTGGCAGCTGCGCGGCCGCGCCGACTGGCAGCCGCTGGTGCTGGCCCTGGAGCAGGCTCATGGCAGCAGCGCCGGCGATGCGGGCGCGGAGGTCGACGTGGCGCTCGCGCTGGACAACGGTGCTGCGCGCAGCCTGCGCCTGCGGCTGCGTTTCACCCGCCAGCGCGAGGGCAGCGAGGAGTTGTGCGTGCTCTTCGTCGAGGACAACCGCGAGCTGCTGGCGCGCACCCGCCAGGAGAAGCTGGCCGCCATGGGCCGGGTGTCGGCGGGCATTGCGCACGAGATCCGCAACCCGCTGGCGGCCATCGCGCAGGCGAACGCCTTGCTGGCCGAGGACGTGGCGGGCGGCCGCGCCGAGCAGCTGACCAAGATGGTGGCTTCCAATGTGCAGCGGCTCAAGCGCCTGGTCGATGACGTCAGCGAACTCGCACCCGGCATGCAGCCCGACACCCAGCCGCTGGACGTCAGCACCCTGGTGAAGGAGACCAGCGAGGACTGGGTTCGCGTCAATGGCGTCGAGCCCGGTGCCCAGAGCCGCTTCCGGCTGCACATCGCCGCGCCGGGCCTGGTGGGCCTGTTCGACGCCGAGCATCTGCGCCGCGTGCTGGTCAACCTGCTGGACAACGCGCACCGCCATGCCGAGCCGGGCGCGGGCGCCATCCAGGCGAGCCTCGAGCGCCACGGCGATACGCTGGACCTGCTCGTGCGCAGCGCGGGCGCGCCGGTGCCGCACGAGATCGAGCGCCATCTGTTCGAGCCTTTCTTCTCGACCCGCAGCCGCGGTTCGGGCCTGGGCCTCTATATTTGCCGTGAGCTGTGCGAGCGCCATGGTGCCCGCATCGACTACCGCCGCGCCACCGACGCGGCGGCCAACGAGTTCCGCGTTCGGCTGCGCACGCCCTCATCTGCCCCTGCATGACTACTGCTTCGCCCCCGCGCCTGCTGGTCGTTGACGACGAGCCCGATCTGCGCACGCTCTACGAGCTGACGCTGCTGCGCGAAGGCTATGAGATCGACAGCGCCGGCACGGTGGCCGAGGCGCTCGCGCATCTGCAGGCCCAGACCTACAGCGCCGTCATCACCGACATGAAGCTGCCCGACGGCTCGGGCCTGGCGCTGCTGCGCTGGCTGGAGCAGGCCGGGCGGCCCGAGAAGGCCATCGTCATCACCGCCTTCGGCTCGGCCGAGAACGCCGTGGAGGCCCTGAAGGCCGGTGCCTACGACTATCTGACCAAGCCGGTGGACCTGCGCCAGTTCCGCCTCGTCGTCGGATCGGCCCTGGGCCGCGTGGCGCCCGAGCCGGCGCCGGCAGCGCAAGAGAAAGGCGTGGCGACTCCCGCGTCGGCATTGCGCCTGGTCGGTGAATCGCCCGCCATCCGCGCGGTGCGGTCGCTGATCGACAAGGTGGCGCGCAGCATGGCGCCCGTGCTGGTGCAGGGCGAGTCCGGCACCGGCAAGGAGTTGGTGGCGCGGGCCATCCACGACCACGGCGTGCGCGCCGAGCAGGGCTTCATCGCCGTCAACTGCGGCGCCATTCCCGAGAACCTGCTCGAGGCCGAGTTCTTCGGCTACCGCAAGGGCGCCTTCACCGGTGCCAACGAGGACCGCGAGGGTTTCTTCCAGGCGGCCGACGGCGGCACGCTTTTCCTCGACGAGATTGGCGACCTGCCGCTGGCCATGCAGAGCAAGCTGCTGCGCGTCATCCAGGAGCGTTCGGTGCGACCGGTCGGCGCCACCGCCGAGACGCCGATCAATGTGCGCATCCTCAGCGCGACGCACAAGGACCTGTCCGCCGAGGTCGCGGCGGGCCGCTTCCGTCAGGACTTGTTCTACCGCCTCAACGTCATCCAAATCCGGGTGCCGCCGCTGCGCGAGCGGCTGGAGGACCTGGGCCTGATCAGCACGCGGGTGCTGACGCGCATCGCCCAGGACGCTGGTGTCTCGCCGGCGCCGCGGCTGACGGCGGGCGCGCTGCAGACCTTGTCGCGCTATGCCTTCCCCGGCAATGTGCGCGAACTGGAGAACCTGCTGCACCGCGCGCTGGCGCTGGCCGGCGGTGAGTGGATAGACGCCGACGATCTCGGCCTGCCCGACACCCTGCTCGATGAAGGCCGCAGCGAGTCGCAGTTCGCCGCCCTGGACCTCCCCATCGAGGCAGCGCCCGTCGTCGAGGGCGTGTCCCTGCCCGAGGAGCTGCCATCGGACCTGGCGCGCTATCTCGACGAGGTCGAGCGCGCCATCCTGCTGCGGGCCCTGGAGCTGCACCGCTTCAACCGCACGGCGGCGGCGGCCAGCCTCGGGCTGTCGCTGCGCCAGATCCGCTACCGCATGGCGCGGTTGGCGATCTCGGCGGGTGACAGTTGAACGAAAAACCTTCTCGGGATTTGCCCTGCTTGAATCTGCAGCGTGGCTGTCGGGTGCTTGTCCGGGCCTAGCGTTGGCGCGGCTTTGCGGGCCGCTTCGACCCGCCAGCCCAGTGTTGATGCGGGTTGTCGGCCATGAGCCCCGATCTGATCGGACAAAGGCGCGCGCCGGGCATTTTTCCAGCGGAATCACGCCCAGGGTTTGACACTAGGGGTAGTGCTTGAGGGGTCTTCGGCCCATAGATATAGTGTCCCTTCGTGATATCCTGCTAACCCAGTCGACCCCATGACCTTCCCCTCGGATTTGCTGTTTGCAGTGGCTTGGCCACCGCAGCAAAGCGCCCGAGGCCCAAGCCGGAACACCGGCCTGGCAATGGACCGGCAGGGACGAAACACCCCACTGAAGCTACGCACCATGCGCTGGCCCGACCTCCGGGTTGCTGCCGCGCATTTGCCCGTCATTTCTCGATAAAGGATCTCCTCATGCTGCATGAAGCCGCCACGGGTCAGGCCCAAGCCATTCCCGCTGCACCGGTCGCGTTTGGATCCGACGCGTCCGCTCCCAGCGCCCCCACGCTGACGACCTACCAGGCCTACCAGATCATTCGCCGCAACGGTGCCGTGGTCTCGTTCGAGCCGAGCAAGATCGCCGTCGCGCTGATGAAGGCCTTCCTGGCCGTGCACGGCACCAGCGGTGCAGCCTCGGCCAGCGTGCGCGAGACGGTGGAGCAGCTGACCCAGAACGTCGTGCGCGCCCTGCTGCGTTCGCGTCCGAGCGGCGGCACCTTCCATATTGAAGATGTGCAGGACCAGGTTGAACTGGGCCTGATGCGCAGCAGCAACCACGAAGTCGCCCGCGCCTATGTGCTGTATCGCGAGCGCCGCACCCAGGAGCGTGCCGCCCAGGGCGAGGCCACGCGCGCGGCCGAGCCGCAGCTGATGGTGGTGGACGGCGGCGAGCGTCGTCCGCTGGATCTCGGCCAGCTGAAGTCGCTGATCGTCTCCGCCTGCGAGAACCTCGGCGCCGACGTCAAACCCGACCCCGTGCTGGCCGAGACCATGCGCAATCTGTACGACGGCGTCGCCATCGACGAGGTCTACAAGGCCGCCATCCTGGCCGCCCGCACGCTGATCGAGAAGGACCCCGGCTACAGCCGCGCCACCGCCCGCCTGCTGCTGCACACCATCCGCCGCGAGATCATCGGCGGCGAGGTGCTGCAGGGCGAGATGGCCCAGCGCTATGCCGAGTACTTCCCCGGCTATATCAAGAAGGGCATCAAGGCCGAGCTGCTGGACGAGAAGCTGGGGCAGTACGACCTGGCCAAGCTGGGCGCCGCGCTGAAGGCCGAACGCGACCTGCAGTTCGACTACCTCGGCCTGCAGACGCTGTACGACCGCTACTTCCTGCACATCGAAGACCAGCGCATCGAGATGCCGCAGGCCTTCTTCATGCGCGTGGCCATGGGCCTGGCGCTGGGCGAGATCGACCGCGAAGCGCGCGCCATCGAGTTCTACGAAGTGCTGTCGAGCTTCGACTTCATGTCGAGCACGCCCACCCTCTTCAACGCCGGCACGCGCCGCTCGCAGTTGTCGAGCTGCTACCTGACGACGGTCAGCGATGACCTCGACGGCATCTACGAGGCCCTGAAGGAGAACGCGCTGCTGAGCAAGTTTGCCGGTGGCCTGGGCAACGACTGGACGCCGGTGCGTGCGCTCGGCTCGCACATCAAGGGCACCAACGGCAAGTCGCAAGGCGTCGTCCCCTTCCTGAAGGTCGTCAACGACACGGCCGTCGCCGTGAACCAGGGCGGCAAGCGCAAGGGCGCCGTCTGCGCCTACCTGGAAACCTGGCACCTCGACATCGAAGAGTTCCTGGACCTGCGCAAGAACACCGGCGACGACCGCCGCCGCACCCACGACATGAACACGGCGAACTGGATTCCCGACCTGTTCATGAAGCGTGTCCTCGAAGGCGGCGACTGGACGCTGTTCAGCCCCTCCACCTGCCCGGACCTGCATGACCTGTTCGGCAAGCCCTTCGAAGTGGCCTATACGGCCTACGAGGCCAAGGCCGACCGCGGCGAGATCAAGCTCTTCAAGCGCATGCCGGCCAAGGACCTGTGGCGCAAGATGCTGTCGATGCTGTTCGAGACGGGCCACCCCTGGATCACGTTCAAGGACGCCTGCAATGTGCGCAGCCCGCAGCAGCATGTCGGCGTCGTGCACTCCAGCAACCTGTGCACCGAGATCACGCTGAACACCAACGACAGCGAGATCGCCGTCTGCAACCTCGGCTCCGTCAACCTGGCCCAGCACATCAAGGATGGCGCCATCGACCAGGTCAAGATGAAGAAGACGGTGCGCACGGCCATGCGCATGCTCGACAACGTCATCGACATCAACTACTACGCCGTCAAGAAGGCCCGCGACTCCAACCTGCGCCACCGTCCGGTCGGCCTGGGCATCATGGGCTTCCAGGACGCGCTGTATCAACTGCGCACGCCCTACGCCAGCCAGGCTGCCGTCGAGTTCGCCGACCGCTCGATGGAAGCCGTCTGCTATCACGCCTACTGGGCCTCGACCGAGATGGCCGAAGAGCGTGGCCGCTATTCCTCGTACAAGGGCTCGCTGTGGGACCGCGGCATCCTGCCGATCGACTCGCTCGACCTGCTGGCCGAAGCCCGCGGCGGCTACGTCGACGTGGACCGCTCGACGACGCTGGACTGGGATTCGCTGCGCGGCCGCATCGCCACCTTCGGCATGCGCAACAGCAACTGCATCGCCATCGCGCCGACGGCCACCATCTCCAACATCATTGGCGTCGACGCGTCGATCGAACCCTGCTTCGGCAATCTGTCGGTCAAGTCCAACCTGTCCGGCGAGTTCACCGTCATCAACGAATCGCTGGTGCGTGACCTGAAGGCCCTGGGCCTGTGGGACGACGTGATGGTCATGGACCTCAAGCACTTCGACGGCTCGCTGCGCCGCATCGACCGCGTGCCCGAGGACATCAAGGCGCTGTACGCGACGGCCTTCGAGGTCGACACCGTGTGGCTGATCGAAGCCGGCTCGCGCCGCCAGAAGTGGATCGACCAGGCGCAGAGCCTGAACATCTACATGGCCGGCGCATCGGGCAAGAAGCTCGACGAGACCTACAAGCTGGCGTGGCAGCGCGGCCTGAAGACGACCTACTACCTGCGCACCATCAGCGCGACACAGGCCGAGAAGAGCACGGTCACGCGCTCGGGCCAGCTCAACTCGGTGTCGTCCAGCGCGGCGCCGGTGATGGCTGCTGCGGCTGCACCGATCGCTGTCGTCGAGCCCGAACTGCCGGCCACCGACATGAAGTTCTGCGCCATCGACGACCCCGGCTGCGAGGCCTGCCAGTAAGTCGAAGTGGAGGTGTGTACTTGTATAGACAAGTGCGCACCTCCTGTTTTCGATGCCCACGCGCAACAAACTTTGCGCGAATGATGCAAATAGCCGCAGCTAGTTCTTGTTGATTTGCACAAGCACTGCCGATAATTAGAAGTGATAGGAAGCACACCATGCTGGATTGGGACGAAGACCTGAAGTCCACTGATACCCACACCGCGAAGCCTCTCGCGGCCATGCCTTCGGCGACAGCGTCGCGCGAAGCCGCCAGCATCTCCATCCCCGCTCCCCAGCTGTCCGGTGAACCCACGACCGCGCGTCGCGTGCGTGCCGCCGACAAGCGCATCATCAACGGCCAGACCGACGTCAACCAGCTGGTGCCGTTCAAGTACAAGTGGGCCTGGGAGAAGTACCTCGCCACCTGCGCCAACCACTGGATGCCGCAGGAAGTGAACATGAGCCGCGACATCGCGCTCTGGAAGGATCCCAACGGCCTGACCGAAGACGAGCGCCGCATCATCAAGCGCAACCTCGGCTTCTTCGTCACCGCCGACTCGCTGGCCGCCAACAACATCGTGCTGGGCACCTACCGCCACATCACGGCGCCGGAGGCCCGTCAGTTCCTGCTGCGCCAGGCCTTCGAAGAAGCGATCCACACGCACGCCTACCAGTACATCGTGGAGTCGCTCGGTCTCGACGAGAGCGAGATCTTCAACGCCTACAACGAAGTCCAGTCCATCCGTGACAAGGACGAGTTCCTGATCCCCTTCATCGGCGCGATCATGGACCCGAACTTCAACACCGGCACGCCCGAGACCGACCAGACGCTGCTGAAGAGCCTGATCGTCTTCGCCTGCCTGATGGAAGGCATGTTCTTCTACGTCGGCTTCACGCAGATCCTGGCGATGGGCCGCCAGAACAAGATGACCGGTGCGGCAGAGCAGTACCAGTACATACTGCGCGACGAGTCCATGCACTGCAATTTCGGCATCGACCTGATCAACCAGATCAAGCTTGAGAACCCGCACCTCTGGACGGCCGAGTTCAAGGCCGAGATCAAGGCGCTGTTCCTGAAGGCCGTCGAGCTGGAATATCGCTACGCCGAGGACACCATGCCGCGTGGCGTGCTGGGCCTCAACGCCTCGATGTTCAAGGGCTATCTGCGCTTCATCGCGAATCGTCGCGCGGTGCAGATCGGCCTCGAAGCCCTGTTCCCTAACGAAGAAAATCCCTTCCCCTGGATGAGCGAGATGATCGACTTGAAGAAGGAACGCAACTTCTTCGAGACCCGTGTCATCGAGTACCAATCAGGCGGGGCCCTGAGCTGGGACTGAAGTCTCAGCCATCACAAGATCAAGACCTGGCCAATGCAGTCACCGAGCGAAACCCGCATCAGCACCCTTGAGGTGGCGGGGCTGCATGGCGATCCGATTCACCGTACCGAGGCGTTCCTCCTGAGCGACTCTCGGACGGTGAATAACCGTATCTGCACGGACCGGTCCGTGCGGGACGGTGACTTTTCCACTTGATCAAGGAGAAAACCATGGCAACTGCGAAGACCCCGGCTAAGGCCGCACCGAAGAAGGCCGCTCCGGCCAAGAAGGCCGCTCCGGCCAAGAAGGCTGCTCCGGCCAAGAAGGCCGCTCCGGCCAAGAAGGCCGCTCCGGCGAAGAAGGCCGTTCCGGCGAAGAAGGCCGCTCCGGCCAAGAAGGCTGCTCCGGCAAAGAAGGCCGCTCCGGCAAAGAAGGCCGCTCCGGCCAAGAAGGCTGCTCCGGCAAAGAAGGCCGCTCCGGCCAAGAAGGCTGCTCCGGCGAAGAAGGCCGCTCCGGCCAAGAAGGCTGCAGCTCCTAAGAAGGCTGCTGCCAAGAAGGCCGCACCGAAGAAGGCTGCACCCGCCAAGAAGGCTGCTGCTCCCAAGAAGGCTGCTCCGGCCAAGAAGGCTGCTGCTCCCAAGAAGGCTGCTGCCAAGCCTGCCGCCAAGCCCGCTGCGAAGCCTGCTGCCAAGAAGGCCGCTGCTCCGAAGAAGGCTGCCGCCAAGCCTGCCCCTGCTGCCAAGCCTGCCGCTGCTGCGACCGCTCCTGCGGCCAAGACCGCGCTGAGCCCGCAAGCTGCCTGGCCCTTCCCGACCGGCAACAAGCCCTAATCAGGCGATCCGCTGACTCGTCTCCGGGTGGCTTGTCCACCCGGATCCCGGCGAATCAGACACCCGGCACCGAATTTTCGGTGCCGGGTTTTTTTATTGCCGGCGCACTCGTCCAAGTGGGCGCGGATGCATCTGCTGACGCCTCTTGCCGGCGATGCGGCCTGGTCCTACAGCTGCTGCCGCTGCGAGGGCCTAACTTTGATCCCGGGCGCAGACTCCCGGCCTCTCTCCCCGCAGCACGACAGCGTGTCCCGACTGACGCATGACGTTGGCCGAAGCGCTCAAGTCTCGAGGACTCGCACGGGGCTCTGCGTCTTTCCCATTGGCGCGGCGATGAAGATCAAGACCCCGCGATGACTGCGGTGTCGGACGCCGCCGCGCTCAGGGGTAGAATATGTTGACGCTGTAGCCGCTGACCTTTTGCCCGCCCGTGCCGAACACCAGGCTCAGCGCCTGTTCGGATTCGGCATTGACCTGGGTCAACGCGGGCGTCAAGGTCTCCGGGCCGAGCACACGGCGCGCGAACGGCACGCCGTTGGCGTCGCTGAGGCTCAGCTCCACCCAGGGCGCTGCGACGTCGACGCCGGTCTTGTTGCGCAGCGACAGGCTGAGCTTGTAGCTGCCGGTGCCCACCGGACTGAGCGACGTGGCATCGATGCTGAGCGCCTCGATGCGGCGCCACGGCTTGACCTCGCAACTGGCAATGCCGCAAAGCGCCCGCAGGGGTTCACGCAGGGGTGCGTGCAGCGCCGCGATGGCGTCGCGGAAGTGCAGCGTGACCTGCAGGCCCAGCAGCAAGGCAAGCAACAGGGAAACGGCGCCGAGCGCCACGCGCACGGCCGGGCGATTCCAGCGCGCGCTGCTTTCGGCCTGGCGCATGAACTCGGGCACCCCGGGTTGGGCCTTGGCCGTCTTGGGCGCCTTGGCTGGCTTGACTGCCTTGGCCGGCTTCGCAGGCTTGCCGGGCCGCTCGGCGGGCTCTGCGGTGATGGGCGCCATCTCGGCCATGGACGGTTCGGGCTCGGCATCACGGGCCACCATGGGTGCGGGTTCGGCAGCCGCCTCGGCGACCCGGTCATCCTCCACCCAGCGGGGCTCGGGCCTGGACTCGTTCCTGCCGAACTCGGAAGGCCAGCCGGTGGGCAGGGCCTCGGCGCGCGGCTCGGGTTCGGGCGGCGGCATCCAATCCGGCGGCGGTGTGTAGGCCGGTGGTGGTGGCGCAGCAGGCGGCGGTGGCGGTGGCAGCGGCTCCGGTTCAGGCGCCATGGCGGCGGGTGCGTATTGCGCCGGCCATGGTGGCGGCGCGTCGCGCTCGATGTCGAACAGCAGTTCGCGGGCGTCGAAGATCTCGGCGCAGCGGCCGCAGCGCACCCAGCCGTCGGAGACGCGCAGCTGGTCCTCGACGATCCTGAAGATCGTGCCGCAGGCGGTGCAGCGCGTCGCGAGGCTCATGCCGGGCGCCGGGCCGTCATCAGGATCCAGCCATCTTCTTCGTCCGTGACTTCGAGCTTCAACCAGGGCGCATAGGCTGCCTTCAGCTCGTCGGCCTGGCGGCTGAGGATGCCGGCCAGGATCAGGTCGCCACCCGGCGCGACATGGGCGCAGAGCAGCGGGGCCAGCAGCTTCAGTGGCGTGGCCAGGATGTTGGCGATGACCAGCGGGTACTCGCCCTGGGCCAGTTCAGGCAGGCCGGGATTGAACTTGACGTTGTTCGCCGTCGCGTTGTCGCGCGAGGAGGTGATGGCGGCCGGGTCGATGTCGACCGCGTCGATGTCGCGGGCGCCATGCAGGGCCGCGCCGATGGCGAGGATGCCGGAGCCGCAGCCGTAATCCAGCACGCGAGTCCAAGCTTGAACGTGGGTCGCGATCCAGCGCAGGCACATGCGCGTCGTCGGGTGCGTGCCGGTGCCGAAGGCCAGGCCCGGGTCCAGGCGCATGACGCGCTGGGCCTGCGGCGGCGCCTCATGCCAGCTGGGCACGATCCAGAACTCGGGCGTGATCTCCACGGGTGCGAACTGGCTTTGCGTGAGGCGCACCCAGTCCTGCTCGGGCACGGCCTGGATGGCCTGCACATGCACGTCCGCGGCCCACTCCTGGGCCAGGATCAGCGTGGCAGCTTCGGTGGCGTCGGGCTCGCTGGGAAACAGCGCCTTCACGACCGAGCGTTCCCAGCCGGCCTTGGGTGCCGGCATGCCGGGCTCGCCGAACAGGGCGTGCTCGGCGTCGGTGTCAGCGTCGGCGTCCTCCACGGAGACGGCGAGCGCGTCGATCTCCATCAGCGCATCGCTGACGATCTCGACATCGGCCTCGCGGCACACCAGCGCAAGTTCAAACAAATGACTCATGCGCCTATTGTCCCGCGACTGCCGAGACCCGCCCTGGGCTCATCGCTTGTGGGCAGCCATCCAGCCTTCCAGGTAATGGATGCTGGTGCCACCCTCGATGAACTTGGCGTCCGCCATCAGCTCGCGGTGCAGCGGGATGTTGGTCTGGATGCCTTCGACCACCGTCTCGCTCAGCGCGATGCGCATGCGGGCCAGGGCCTGCTCGCGTGTGTCGCCGTGGACGATGATCTTGCCGATCATGGAGTCGTAGTTGGGCGGCACGAAGTAGTTCGTGTAGGCGTGCGAGTCCACGCGCACGCCGGGGCCGCCGGGGGCGTGCCACATCGTGATGCGACCAGGCGACGGCACGAACTTGACCGGGTCTTCCGCGTTGATGCGGCACTCGATGGCATGGCCGCGCATCTCGATCTGGCGCTGCGTGAACGGCAGCTTCTCGCCGGCGGCGATCTTGATCTGCTGCTGCACGATGTCGATGCCGGTGACCATCTCCGTGACCGGATGCTCCACCTGCACGCGCGTGTTCATCTCGATAAAGAAGAACTCGCCGTTTTCGTAGAGGAATTCGAAGGTGCCGGCGCCGCGGTAGCCCATCTTCTTGCAGGCGGCCGCGCAGCGGTCACCCACCTTCTCGATGTTGCGACGCGGGATGCCGGGTGCCGGCGCTTCCTCGATGATCTTCTGGTGGCGGCGCTGCATGGAGCAGTCGCGTTCGCCCAGCCAGACGGCGTTCTTGAAGGTGTCTGCCAGGATCTGGATCTCCACATGGCGCGGGTTCTCGAGGAACTTCTCCATGTAGACCTCGGGGTTGCCGAAGGCGGCACCCGCTTCGGCGCGCGTCGTCTGCACCGCGTGCACCAGGGCCGCTTCGGTGTGCACGACACGCATACCGCGGCCGCCGCCGCCGCCGGCCGCCTTGATGATGACCGGGTAGCCCACCGAGCGGGCGATCTTGATGATCTCCTTGGGGTCCTCGGGCAGGGCGCCCTCGGAGCCGGGCACGCAGGGCACGCCGGCGCGGATCATGGCCTGCTTGGCCGAGACCTTGTCGCCCATCATGCGGATGGACTCGGGCGTCGGGCCGATGAAGGTGAAGCCGCTGCGCTCGACGCGCTCGGCAAAGTCGGCGTTCTCGCTCAGGAAGCCGTAGCCAGGGTGGATGGCCTCGGCGTCGGTCACCTCGGCCGTCGCGATGATGGCCGGCATGCTGAGGTAGCTCTGGGCCGAGGGTGCGGGGCCGATGCAGACAGCCTCGTCGGCCAGGCGCACATATTTGGCGTCGCGGTCGGCCTCGGAGTAGACGACGACGGACTTGATGCCGAGTTCTCGGCACGCTCGTTGAATGCGCAGAGCGATCTCTCCGCGATTCGCAATAAGAACCTTCTTAAACATCGAGTGGCCTCACTCGATCACGAACAGCGGTTGTCCGAACTCGACGGCCTGGCCGTTCTCGCACATCACCTTGGTGATCGTGCCGGTCTTGTCGGCCTCGATCTCGTTCATGATCTTCATCGCCTCGATGATGCAGATGGCCTCGCCTTCCTTGACCTGCTGGCCGACGTCGGCGAACGGCTTGGCGTTGGGGCTGGAGGCACGGTAGAAGGTGCCGACCATGGGCGACTTGACGATGTGGCCGGTTTCGACGGGCGCGGCCGGAGCGGCGGCGGCCACGGGCGCGGCGACCTGGGCCGGCGCATGGGCGACCGGCGCCGGGGCGGCGGCATAGACCGGCTGCATGGCGACGGCGGCGGCCGGGTCGGCCTTGACGATGCGGACCTTGCCGTCGGCCTCGGTGATTTCCAGTTCGGAAATATTGGATTCCGAAACCAGGTCGATCAGGGTTTTGAGCTTGCGAAGGTCCATCTTGGCTCCAGGCGGTGTTGTTGTTGTGGGAGAAAAGGAAAAGGCGGCGCGAGACCGGAGGTCAGGCGCCGGCTTCCAACGATTCGAGGACGTGGCGCAGCGCGAGGCGGTAGCCGTTCGCGCCGAGGCCGCAGATGACGCCCACCGCCAGTTCACTCATATAGCTGTGATGGCGGAAGGCCTCGCGGCGGTGGATATTGGACAAATGAACTTCGATGAAGGGCAGGGCCACGGCCGCCAGCGCGTCGCGGATGGCGACGCTGGTGTGGGTGTAGGCGGCCGGATTGATGATGATGAAGTGAGTGCCGTCGGTGCGCGCGGCCTGGATGCGGTCGACCAGAGCACCTTCGTGGTTGCTCTGGAAGCTGCTCAGCGTGGCGCCGGCTTCTGAGGCGATCGCGCCGAGTTCAGCGTCGATCTGCGCCAGAGTCTGCGCGCCGTAGACCTCGGGCTCGCGGGTGCCAAGCAGGTTGAGGTTGGGGCCATGCAGGACAAGAACTTGCATCAAACACGTGGCAGCTGCCAGGCCCTAGGGTCTAGAGAGCGGCCACTAAATTGAGGAAGGGCGAACTTTACGCGTTTTGCCGCCGATTTCCCGCTGGATAGGGAAATTCTCGGGGTGGCTCAGCTGTTCGCCAGCTGGCGCAGCTCTTCGAGGCGGCTGACGCCCAGACGGCGCCAGCTGATCTCGCCAGTTTCGTCGAAGACCACCGAAAAAGGCAGGCCGCCGGCCGGATTGCCGAGCTCGCGCACCAAGCCCAGGCCTTCCGGACCGGCCAGCGCGACAGCGAAGTCCAGCGGGGTCTTCTGCAGAAAGGCCTTGACCGGGTCCAACTGGTCCACCGCCAGCCCCAGCACCTGCCAGCCCTTGCCCTTGGCTTCTTTATAGAACTGGTTGATCTCGGGCAGTTCCTTGACGCAGGGCGGGCACCAGGTCGCCCAGAAATTGACGAGCAGGGGCTGGCCGCGCCAGCGGGCGACGTCCAGCTCCTGGCCGTCCAGGCCAGGGAAGCGGCGCGCCCAGAAGGCCTGGGCGAGGGCCGAGGACTGGGGTGGGTTCAGCTTGCGCCAGGCGAAGGAGGCGCCCAGCGTGGCGGCGCCGAGGCCGGCGCTGGTCAGGAGGATGCGTCGGGTGATCGGGCTCATTCGGGGGCATCCAGCAGGTTTTGCAGCGCACCGAGGTCACCGCGCTCGGTCAGGCCGCGTGCATCGGGCTTGAGGGCGCCGCGCAAATCGTCGAAGTCCAGGATGGTCAGGCACAACGTCACTCGCTCGCCCAGGGCGGCGCAGGGCGCGTCGAGGATGAGCATGTCGATCTGCCGCCCGCGGCCCGCCGTCGTCTCTGCCACGTCGAAGTTGATGCCGCGATCCAGCAGCGCGATCTCGGCGGCCTTGCTGTCATCGCAATACAGCTGCAGATGGACGTTGGACAGGCGGGTGGCCGTGCCTCGCCAGACGGCGCCGGTCAGATGGGGGCGGAACTCCGCCAGCCGCGTCATCCACTGCGCGGCCAGTTCGCGCAGGGCGCGCAGTTCGCCGGGCTGGGTGTCGGCATGGAAGATGGCGATGTGCTCGCGCACGGCATCCTCGACCTCGTCATTGCCGGGCAGGGCGGCTCGTGGCGCGCCCAGGTCACGCGCGGCGCGCTGCTTGGCGGGTCCCCAGTCCATGCCTTCGTCGACGATGAGTCGGGCGGCCGCGGCCGCAATCTCTTCCGAATCGCTCATGGAAGCTGGGCGCTGTTCATGCGGCTGGTGATGATGCCGGCTCGGCCCATCACATAGGCCGACCCCGGCTGGCGCTCGAAGCGCTTGGGTGCCGGCAGCATCACCGCCAGCCGCGCCGCCTCGAAGGCGCCGAGCCGGGCCGCGTCGGTGTGGAAATAGTGGCGGGCCGCGGCCTGGGCGCCGAACAGGCCTTCGCCCCATTCGACGCTGTTCAGATAGATCTCCAGGATGCGGCGCTTGTCCAGCAGGCCTTCCAGCATCAAGGTCAGGATCAGCTCCTGGCCCTTGCGCAGCAGCGTGCGCTCGCCGGAGAGGAAGAGGTTCTTGGCCAGTTGCTGCGTGATGGTCGAGCCGCCGATGACCTTGGCGGTGGGTTTGCCGCGCGCCTCGGCGCGGGCCTGAGCCTTCTCGTTCTTCTTCCAGGCGCCCTTGAGGGCGTCCCAATCGACGCCGCCGTGCTCAGCAAAGGAATCGTCCTCGCTGGCGATGACGGCGCGCTTGAGCGTGCTGGCCAGCTGGGCGTCGTCCACCCATTGCTGGCTCCAGGCGACCTGCTGCTTCTCCTTCAGCAGGCGCACCGCCTCGCTGCGCTGGAAGCTGGTCGACTGCGGCGCGACAAAGCGCATCAGCAGGATGCGGCCGGCAAACCAGAGCTGCAGGCACAGCACCGCGAGCGCCAGCACGGCGACCAGGCGGCCAATGTGCCGGATCACAGCGAAGACCTCAGCGCGGTGAGCACCGGCGCCGTGTCGGGGCGCAGGCCACGCCAGAAGAAAAAGGCCTCGGCGGCCTGCTCGATGAGCATGCCCAGGCCGTCGCGCGGTTCGGCGCCGTGGGCGGCGGCCCAGTCGAGAAAGCCCTGGGCCTTGGGGCCATACATCATGTCCAGGGCCAGGGCGCCGGGCTTGAGCACGCGGGCGTCCACGGGCGAGGCCGCGCCGGCCAGGCTGGTGCTGGTGGCATTGACGACGATGTCCTGCGCCGCGGGCGCGTCGGCCAGCGTGGCTGCCGTGAGGGGAATGCCCAGGTCGGCATGGCTGGTTACCAGGGCCAGGGCCTTGTCGAGCGAGCGGTTGACGATGGTGATGTGCGCCGGCCGGGCGGCGATCAGGCTGCCCAGCACGCCGGCCGCCGCGCCGCCGGCGCCGACCAGCAGCAGCTGCAAGCCTTCAAGCGGGCGGCGGGCATTGCGCTGGATGTCGTTGACCAGGCCGGCACCGTCGGTGTTGTCGCCTACCCAGCCGCCTTCGTCAAAGCGCAGCGCATTGACGGCGCCGGCCCGCGCGGCGCGTTCGGTGTGCTCGGTGGCCAGCGCAAAGGCGTCGAACTTGAAGGGCACCGTGATGTTGCAGCCCTTGGCGCCGGCCGCCGCAAAGGCGCGCAGCGTCGCCTCGAAGCCGTCCAGCGGCGCGAGCAGGCGCTCATAGCTCAGCGACTGGCCCATCTGCTCGGCAAACATCGCGTGGATGGCGGGCGAGCGGCTGTGCTCCACCGGGTTGCCGACGACGGCGTACTGATCCTTCATTGCGGCTGCCCTTGCAAAGTCGTTTCCAGGTTCTCGTCGCGCGTGAACTTGAAGCGCGAGGTGATGACCAGCACTTCCGCGCCACGCAGCATCTCCTTGGTGAAGTTGCCGAAGGGCGAGGCCGCCTGCACGATGGCGACGGCGCGGCGGTCCAGCGTCGGGTTGCCGCTGGAGGCGACGATCTCGGTCTCGATGACGCGGCCCTTGTGGTCGATGTGGATGTTCATCGTCAGCTCGCCGTAGAGTTTCTTGCCGCGGGATTCAGGGAAATCACGCGTGCCGCGCTCCTCGATGCGGCGGCGCAGGCCGTCGTAGTACTGCGCATAGACGACCTCGCGCGTGGCCGGGCTGACATAGCGCTTGCGCGGCCGGGCGCTTTCCTCGTTGACGCGCTTCTCGATCTCGGCGAGCTGGTCGACGAGCTGGCGGCGCTTCTCGGCCAGGGCGCGTTCGGCGGCATCGGTCTTCTCGCGGCGCGGGTCGGGCGGTGGCAGCAGGGCCAGATCGCGGCGCATCTGCGCCAGCAATTGCTGCTGCTGCTGCTGCAACTGGGCGATCTGCGAGCTCTGCGATTCGGCCGCGTTGCCAGCCTCGTTCTGGCGCGCGGGCGGCAGCGGCGACGTGGCGCGGCCGACCTCCGTATTGCCGCCGCCGGCCAGATTGGCCTGGGCCAGCGCGGCGGCCTTGACCGGCACCTCGTTGGAGCGCGTGTTGACGAGCACGACCTCCAGCGGCGTGTCCTGGAAGATGCGGTTGAAGGCCTCGGGTGCGGCGATGCGCAGGCTCAGCAGCGCGGCATGCACGCCGAGCGAAAACGCGAGCGCGATCTGCAGCGTGCTCAGCTTGCGCATCTTCAGTTCGACGCGGCCGCTTCTGCGGGTTCGGTTTCGCTGCTGCCGTCGTTCAGGTCGATGGCCAAGGTCAGCGGCGCCGCCGCGGCCTCGAGTTCCTCGTCGTCGCCTTCCGATTCGTCGGCCGCAGCCGCCTCGTCCAGGCGCTCGATCAGCGTGGCATGCACGTCCAGCGTCATTTCGTCCAGGCCGGTGATGCGCACCTTCACGTGACTGCCGCGCGGCAGGTTCTCGCAGCCCAGGGCCCTGAAGACCAGGGGCAGGTCGTCGGCGCGCACCAGGCCGTCCTTCATGACGGCGGCGGTCAGCTCGGTCGTGCCGGTCTGCTGCAGCCAGCGCAGCGTCCAGAAACGTTCGATGCCGTTCTGGAAACCGTTGTAGGCCATGTAGGCGGACTCGAAGCCCGAGATGATGGAGAAGAGCTGCGCATCCTTGGGCTTGAAGGGCGCGGCCAAGGCGGCGGTGCGGCCGTGGCGGGCGCAGGCAATGATCTGCCACTGGTTGACGAGGTCGACATAACGGCGCAGCGGCGACGTTGCCCAGGTGTATTGCGCCACGCCCATGCCGGCATGCGGCAGGGCCTTGACGCCCATGCGCACCTTGATGCCGGGCGCCAGGCTGGCCTGGCTGCGGTAGATGCCGGGCAGGCCCAGTTCAGCCAGCCAGCCACCCCAGGCGGAGTTGGCCAGGATCATGGCCTCGGCCACGATCAGGTCCATCGAGCTGCCGCGGGCGCGCACGCCGATCTCGACGGACTCGCTGCCATTGGGCGCTTCCGAGCGCTCGCCGGCGAGGCGGAAGTTGTAGTCGGGCCGGTTGAAGTTCTCGGGCTTGCCGCGCACGACCTCGCGCTGGGCCTTGAGGTGCTTGGCCAGGCGCCACGTGAAGGCGAGCTCGGGTGCGAAGGCGTAGTCGGCCGGCGCCTCGCCCGACAGCGTTGCGTCGGTGACGATGCCGTCCAGCTTGTCGTGGCGCAGGTTGGCGGCGATGTGCACGCGCTCCAGCCGGGTCTCGCGCGCCTTGATCTCGAAGCTCGCCTCGTCCATCGTGAAATAGATGGACACGGCCGGGCAGTCGCGGCCCTCGATCAGCGTGTAAGCCTGCACGACCTCGTCGGGCAGCATGGTCAGCTTCCAGCCCGGCATGTAGACGGTGGACAGGCGCTCGCGGGCGACCTTGTCGACGGCCGAATCCGGCGTGATGGCCAGGCCAGGGGCGGCGATGTGCACGCCGAAGGTGACGGTGCCCGTGCCCAGGCCCTGCACCGACAGCGCATCGTCGATCTCGGTCGTCTGCGAATCGTCGATGGAGAAGGCCTGCGCGGTGGACAGGGCCAAGTCGTCCTTGATCTCCGGCGCCGAGAGCTGAGGGAAGCCCACGCCCTTGGGGAAGTTCTCGAACAGGAAGCGCTTCCAGTGAAACTGATAGGCGCTGGTGATGGCGCCGGCCTGCTGCAGCAGGTCCAGCGGCGCCTTGTGCGAGCGCTTGGCCGCGTCGACCACCGCCTTGTATTCGGGGCCGTTCTTGTCGGGCTTGAAGAGGATCTTGTAGATCTGGTCCTGGATGGGCTGGGGACAGGCGCCCTTCACCAGCTCCTCGGCCCAGGCCTCGATCTGCAAGGCCTGCTGGCGCTTGCGCTCGATGCCCAGCAGGGCGGCCTTCACCGTCTCCTCGGGCGCCTTCTTGAACTGACCCTTGCCGGCGCGGCGGAAATAGTGGGGCGCGTCGTAGAGGCGGAACAGCGCGGCGGCCTGCTGCACGGTGCCGGCCTTGGCGTCGAAATAGTCGCGGGCCAGGTCGGCAAAGCCGAACTCGCCCTCGGGGGCGAACTCCCAGGCCAGGTCGAGGTCGATGTCGTCGGCGAGCGTGCGCGCTTCGGCCAGCAACGCAGCAGGCGCCGGCTTCTCGAACTTCAGCAGCACATTGGCGGACTTGACCTTGACCCGCTTGCCCGAGTCCAGCTCGACCTGCAGCGAGGCATCGGCCTCCGACATCACCCGGCCGGCGAGAAATTTCCCGGCGTCATCAAACAGCGCAAACATAGGGGCGCATTGTCATTGATAGTGACGGCCCGCCCGGCCGGAGTCCACGCAGGCCATCGATATCATGCGCCGCCTTCGCCGCTGCCGATTGCCGATGACCGACCGCTTCAAGATCCTGCTGCTGCTTGGCTTTCTGTGGTTGCCGGGCCTGGCCACACCGTGGCTGGCGGAAGGGCTGGACGGCCTCGAGGCGCTGTCCGTCGTGCTGCTGTCGCTGTTCGTGCTGGCCGTGCCGCTGTGCCTGCTGCCGCGCTGGCGCAGTTATTTCCTGCTGTGGCTGCCGCTGGCGCCCCTGATCCCGGCCTATCTCTATCTTTGCCACTACTACCGCAGCGTGCCCGGGGACGTGCTGATGTCCGCCGCGCTGAACACGCGTTGGCAGGATTCGGTGCAGATGGTGGCCTCCTTTGGCTGGAAGCTGTGCTGGGTGCCGGTGCTGGGGGCGGTCTACGCTGTGATCGCACTCAGCATCGGCCGCGAGGCCCGCTGGCCGTGGCGCAGGCCGCTGCTGGCTGCGCTGCTGACCTACGCCATGGCCGGCATGCTGGGACAGCAGGTTCTGGTTCAGTGGCTGCCGTGGCCGCCGCTGTTTGATCTGCAGACGGCCAAGCTGGTGTTTCCGGTGAACCTGGCGCTGTCGGCCGAGCACAGCTGGGACAGGCAGCGACAGCTGGATACGCGGGCGAGCGTGTCGGGCCGCAGCGGCGACGACGGCCCGCTGCTGGTGGTGCTGGTGGTTGGCGAAAGCGTCAGGCGCGACCACCTGGGCCTGTACGGCTACGAGCGGCCCACCACGCCGTGGCTGACGGCGCATGCGTCCGAGTTCGCGATTTTTCGCGACGTGGCTTCGACCGCCCAATGGACCGAGGGTGCCGTGCCCCGCATCGTCACGCAGGAGTCTGCCGCGGGCGCGGCGACGCTGGTGCAGACCTTCGCCGAGGCGGGATTCCGCACCGCCTGGCTCTCGAACCAGGAGCCGTCGAAGCTGAGCCGCGAGGCGGACGTGGTGGACCATTCGGAGAACGGCCAGGACAAATACTTCCGCAAGGACATGAGCCTGCTGCCGCTGATGGTGGCCTTCAACCACCAGGCCGGGCCGCGGCAGTTCGTGGTGCTGCACATGATGGGCAGCCACTTCCACTACGACGAACGCTACACCGCGGCCTCGCATCGCTTTCGCCCGACGCTGACCGAAGCCGGTGTCAGCGGCCAGCCCGACCTGGCCCATCGAGCCGAGGCCGTCAATTCCTACGACAACACCGTCGTCGAGCTGGACCGCTTCATGGAGCGCACCATCGCTCTGCTGGAGGCCGAATCCCGGCCCGTCGTGCTGCTCTACACCTCCGACCATGGCGACAATCTTCTCGACGATGAGAGCGCCGCTTTCATGCATGCGCGCCCGACGCCCACCTGCCATGACCTCAAGGTGCCCCTGCTGGTCTGGGGCAATGCCGCCTACCGCGAGCGCCACGCCCAGCGGTTTGCGGCCGTGCAGGCCAACACCGCGCGCCGCGTCAGCCATGTGAACGTCTTCGCCTCGCTGCTGGAGCTGGGCGGCGTGGACTGGTCGGGCCGCGATGCCTCCTGGAGCTTCGCGTCCCCGGCATTCACGGAACGAGACCGCCCGCTGACCGACCTCTATGCGCGTGGCGCCAAGACCTACGAGGCGCTTTGCGCGCCCGCCGCGCCCTGACTCCCGGCCTCAGACCGTCATGCCGCCGGACACCTCGATGACCGCGCCATTGACGTAGCTGGCCTCGTCGCTCGCCAGGAAGGCGTAGACGTTGGCGATCTCCTCGGGCTTGCCCAGGCGCTTGAGCGGCACATGGGCGCGCATCTCGTCCAGCACCTTGTCGGGGATGGTGCCGAGGATGGGCGTGTCGATGAAGCCCGGGGCGACGGCATTCACGCGGATGCCCTTGGGCCCCAGCTCACGGCTCCACGTCTTGGTGAAGCCGATGACGCCGAATTTCGCGGCCGCATAGTTGGTCTGGCCGAAATTGCCATAGATGCCGACGACCGACGAGGCATTGAGGATGACGCCCGAGCCTTGCGCCACCATGGTGTCGGCCACGGCCTGGGCGCAGTGGAAGACGCCGCGCAGGTTGACGTCGATGACGGCGTCGAACTGCAGCAGCGTCATCTTCTGCAGGCGGGCATCCTTGGTGATGCCGGCGTTGTTCACCAGCACGTCGATGCGGCCGAAGTCTTTCAGCACGGCGGCCACCATCAGGTCGACCGACACGCGGTCGGCCACGTCGACGGTGTGGCCCTGGGCCGTGGCGCCGAGCTTCTCGCAGGCCTGGACGGCGGCCTGCACGCCTTCGGGGCGCAGGTCGCAGGCGATGACCGTGGCGCCCTCGCGGGCGAATTTCAGCGCGGTGGCCAGGCCGATGCCCTGGGCCGCGCCCGTGATGATGCAGACCTTGTTCTGGAGTTTCATCGTTGGCTCTTCGTCAGGAATTCCGTCAGGGGTTGGAGATGGTTGTCGAAGTCTGTCAGACCATGGTCGCTGCCCTCCAGCACCTCGCCGTCACAGTCGGCATAGCGGGCCAGCATCTCGCGCCAGTCCAGCAGCTCGTCGCCCTTGGCGATCAGCGCGTAATAGCGCAACGGCTTCGTCAGCCGTGCCGGCGGCGTCAAGGCGGCCAGCTCGGCTACATGCTGGGCCGTGAACTCGAACTGCAGCTGCGGGTCATGCCAGGCCGTCAGTGTGCCGATGTGGCGGGCGAGATCGCGCGCCGGGTCGACGGCGGGGTTGAGCACGGCGACGCGCCAGGCGCGATGAGCGGGCTGCTCCGCGACAAAGGTGGCATAGAAACCGCCCAGCGAGCTGCCGATGACGGCGGCGCCCTCGGCCGGCCAGCCTTCAATGAGGCCGGCCACGATTTCCATGGCTTCGAGCGGGGAGGGCGGCAGCTGCGGGGCGGCGAAGACGAGACCGGGCTGCTCGGCCGCCCAGGCTGCCATGCGGCGCGCCTTGGCCGAGGCCGGCGAGGAGCGAAAGCCGTGCAAATAGAGCAGATGCGTGAGATCCATGACGGAAGTTTTGATGTGAACTTTTGTGCACCCGCGACGCGGGAGGAATCGGATTGACGCAAGTGTCGCCGCCAGCCACAGTGCCTGCCTTTCCGCAATCCCGGACCCGTCCCATGATTCCGACGCCCCGCACCGCCCTGGCCACCGCCGTCCTGCTCGCACTGGCCGCGGTCGCCCAAGCCCAGACCCCGCCCGCTGCCGCCGCCTCCGCACCCGGCAGCGCCGCCTCCGGCCCCGCCGCCGCCCGCCCGCCGGCGGATCCCACGGCGCCCAAGCCCTTCGCCGACGTCATCAAGGGCGCCAAGGAGCAGCCCGGCCTGTTCCCGATCTGGCGCAAGGACGAGAAGGTCTGGATCGAGATCCCCAAGGAAGCCTTCAACAAGCCTTTCCTGTTCAGCGTCAACGTTGCTAACGCCGTCGGCGAGCGTGGCCTCTACGCCAGCCAGATGCTGGGTGACGAGATGGCCGAGTGGCGCCGCATCGGCAACCATGTGCAGCTGATCGCGCTGAACACCAAGTTCCGCACCGCCAACCCGTCGAGCAAGATCGCCATCGAGCAGGCCTTCTCGCCCAGCCTGATCGGCGGCGTGCCGGTCGCCAGTGCCGACCATCCGGACCGCAAGTCGGTGCTGATCGACGCCAGCAACCTGCTGCTGGGCGACATCCCGGGTTATTCCACGCGCCTGGAGTTCGCCTACCGCCTGCCGTTCGCACCGGACCGCGCCAACTCCTTCATCGAAGCCACCCGCGCCGATGCCCAGGTCTCGACGCTGACCTCGCGCGTGCACTTCGCCACGCCGCGCATCCCCGCGCCTTCGCTGGTGCCCGCACCCGTGCCCGTGCCGACGCCGCCCCAGGCCACGCCGGACCCGCGCTCGATGTTCTTCAGCTTCGTCTACAGCTTCCGTGCGCTGCCCGAAGCGCCGGCGGCCGTGCGCCATGCCGACCCGCGCCTGGGTCATTTCATGGAGAGCTACAGCGACTTCGGCGATGACCTCAAGGCCAACCCGCGCGTGCACATGATTGCCCGCTGGCGCCTGGAGAAGAAGGATCCGGCCGCGGCCCTGTCCGAGCCGGTGCAGCCCATCGTCTACTGGATGGACAAGAACATCCCGACCAAATACCGCGAGGCCGTCAAGGCCGGCATCGAGGAGTGGAACAAGGCCTTCGAGAAGATCGGCTTCAAGGACGCCGTGCAGGCCAAGCAGCAGCCCGACGACGCCGATTGGGACAATATGGACTCGACGCACGCGTCCATCCGCTGGTTCACGGGCGCCGACGTGGGCTTCGCCATCGGCCCCAGCAACAAGGACCCGCGCACCGGCGAAATCCTCGATGCCGACATCGGCATGAGCGACGTCTTCGGCCGCGGCTCGCGCCGCCTGGCGTCGGACGACGTGGTGGGCTTCCATGGTCACGACCATGCCGCCAGCAGCTGGATGGGCGAGCGCAGTCTGCGCCTGTCCGAGCAGCAGTGCAGCTACATGGCCGACCAGGCCAACGAGCTCGGCTTCGCGCTGGACCTGCTGTCCCTTCGCGACGGCATGGACATGAACGGCCCCGAGGCCGAGGCCCTGGCCCAGGCGGTCATCAAGGACGTCGTCATGCACGAGGTCGGCCACACGCTTGGGCTGAAGCACAACTTCAAATCCTCCACGACGGTCACCCAGGCCCAGCTCAAGGACAAGGCCTTCACCGAGGCCAACGGCATCTCCAACTCGGTGATGGACTACAACGCCTACAACCTGCCGCTCAAGGGCGAGGCCAAGGCCAGCCTGACGAACACGACGCTGGGCGCCTACGACTACTGGGCCATCGAGTACGCCTACAAGCCCATCGCGGTCGACCAGGAGGCGGCCGAGCTGGCCAGGATCGCGGCCCGTTCGACCGAGCCCAAGCTGGCCTATGGCGACGACTTCGACCAGGGCGTCGGCGGCCCCTACGACGGCTTCGATCCGCGCACCAACCAGCGCGATCTCGGCGACGACCCGCTGGCCTACGCCAAGAAGCGCCTGAAGCTCAGCCAGGAGCTGTGGGAGCGCGTGCAGTCGCGCCCGGCCGCCGTCGGCGACGATCCGCTGCGCAGCCGCCGCTCGATCTTCGAGTCCTTCCGCCAGCTGGGCATGACGGCCAACAACATCAGCAAGTATGTCGGCGGCATGTATGCCGAGCGCGTGGTGCCGGGTGTCACGACCGGTCCGGCCTTCAAGCCGGTCGACAACGTCCAGCAGCGTGAGGCCCTGCGCTTCATTGCGGCAGGCCTGCTGTCCAGCGACTCGTTCAAGTTCAAGCCCGAGTTCCTCGTCACCCAGACGCTGGACTACAACGAGTGGGACCGCGGCCTGCCGCTGTCCATTCCCGACAGCGTCAGCGCATTGCAGGGCCGCGTGCTGGACCGCCTGATGTCGCCCAACACCGCGCGCCGCCTCATCGAGCAGGGCGCTTACCTGCCCGAGGCCCAGCGCAAGGGGGCGGTGTCGCTGAGCGAGGTCTACGGCACGCTGCAGGGCGCGATCTTCAGCGAGCTCAAGACCGGCGCCGAGGTCGATCGCATGCGCCGCAGCCTGCAGCGCGAATACCTGCGCCGCCTGCAGGCCCAGCTGAACCGCGCGACCAACGGTGCAGCGGTCTATGCCGACGCCTTCTCGATGGCTCGCTGGCATGCCACTCAACTGCTGAATGAGCTGCGTGTGGCCTCGGCCAAGCCGGGCCTGTCGGTCGAGACGCGCGCGCACCTGGCCGAGACGCAGGACATGCTGAACTCGATGCTGAAGGCTTCGTTGGTGCGCAGCTGATTCACAGTTCGCGCAAGCAAAAGGCCGGCTTCATGCCGGCCTTTTTTCTTGTCTTAGCATCGTGCGCACTTCGAGGATCAGCGATGTCCACACCCGACAAACTCAATCAATTCGGCGCCAAGAACCTGCCCGGCCATCTGGGCATCGTCTTCACCCAGGCCGACCCCGCCGAGATCAAGGCTGAGCTGGTGGTGCGCGAAGAGCTGATGGCGCCCAACGGCTATCTGCATGCCGGGAGCATCGTGACGCTCGCGGACAGCTGCGCCGGCTACGGCTGCATCGCCAACCTGCCGCCGGGCGCAGTGGGTTTCACGACCATCGAGCTGAAGTCCAACCACCTCGGCACGGCGCGCGAAGGCACCATCGCCTGCGTGGCCCGGCCGGTTCACCTGGGCAAGACGACGCAGATCTGGGATGCGGTGGTGACGAACAAGGACACCGGGAAGACCATGGCCTTGTTCAGGTGTACGCAGATGGTGTTGTACGGGAAGTGAACTGGGAGAGGTTGCTTTTGCGGCTGTCCTTTCGACCCGGTGCAGTGCCGCGGGAATCCGCCCCGCGAGGGCGGGTAACTTTCTTCTGGCCCCGCAGAAGAAAGTTACCCGGCCGCCGGGACGGACTCCCGGCAATGCATCGAGCAGACGCTACTTGGCCAACGCAGCCAGCAGCTTTTCGTGGATGCCACCAAACCCGCCATTGCTCATGCACAGCAAATGGTCCCCGGGCTTCGCAGCTTTGACGACAGCGGACACCAGCGTATCCACATCTGCACCGACAAAAGCCTGCTGACCCATCGGCGCCAACGCCTCCTTGGCGTCCCAGCTCAGCCCCTGCTGATTGCAGAAAGCCAGATCGGCCTCCTCCAGCGCCCAAGGCAACTGGGCCTTCATCGTGCCCAGCTTCATGGTGTTGGAGCGCGGCTCGAAGATGGCCAGGATGCGCTCCTGCGGCGCGATGCGGCGGCGCAGGCCGTTGACGGTGGTGCGGATGGCCGTGGGGTGGTGGGCGAAATCGTCGTAGACCTTGATGCCGCGCGCTTCGCCGCGCAACTCCATGCGCCGCTTGACGTTCTGGAACTCGGCCAGCGCCGCAGCCGACTGCTCGGGCGCCACGCCAACGTGCTCGGCCGCAGCAATGGCGGCCAGCGCATTGAGCTGGTTGTGCTCGCCGATCAGGCCCCACTCGACGCGGGCGACCTTCAGGCTGCCGCGCAGCACGTCGAAGGCTTGCGGCTCACCGCGGGCGCGCAGCATGCCGGCCTCTTCCTTCTTGGCGCCGAAGCGCAGTACCTCGCTCCAGCAGCCGCGGGCGATGACGCGCTGCAGCGCTTCCTCGCGCGCGTTGACGACGAGGCGGCCGCTGGCCGGCACGGTGCGCACGAGGTGGTGGAACTGGGTCTCGATGGCGGCCAGGTCCGGGAAGATGTCGGCGTGGTCGTGCTCGAGGTTGTTCAGCACGGCCGTGCGCGGCCGGTAGTGGACGAACTTGCTGCGCTTGTCGAAGAAGGCCGTGTCGTACTCGTCGGCCTCGATGACGAAGGGCTTGCCTTCGCCCAGGCGAGCCGAGACGCCGAAGTTCTGCGGCACGCCGCCGACCAGGAAGCCGGGCTGCTGGCCGGCGTGCTCGAGGATCCAGGCCAGCATGGACGTCGTCGACGTCTTGCCATGAGTCCCTGCCACGGCCAGCACGTGACGGCCTTGCAGCACGTTCTCGGAAAGCCATTGCGGCCCGGACGTGTAGGGCAGGCCGGCGTCCAGGATGGCTTCCATCAGCGGGAAGCGCTCGCCGCGCGTGACGACATTGCCGATGACGAAGACGTCGGGCTTGAGCTCCAACTGCTCGGCGCCAA
This sequence comes from Roseateles sp. P1_C1_2, assembly GCF_056406535.1. Taxonomy (NCBI): domain Bacteria; kingdom Pseudomonadati; phylum Pseudomonadota; class Betaproteobacteria; order Burkholderiales; family Sphaerotilaceae; genus Roseateles; species Roseateles sp. P1_C1_2. The sequence continues at coordinate 113,723 of NZ_JBFUAB010000009.1, read as the reverse complement.
AGCCGGTGATCAGCTCGATGCCCAGGGCCTCGAGCTGGGTGCTCATCGGCGGGTAGACGTTGGCGTCGCAGCCGGTGACCTTGTGGCCGGCTTCGCGCGCGAGGGCCGCGAGGCCGCCCATGAAGGTGCCGCAGATGCCGAGGATGTGGAGATGCATGTCAGCGCGCCCTGCAGGGCGTCAAGGAGTCAGCGCAAGGCGGTGCGCGCGGCCGCGAGAGTGGCGTCGATGTCGGCCTGGCTGTGGGCCGCCGACACGAAGCCCGCTTCGTACAGGGCCGGCGCGAGATAGATGCCGGCGTCCAGCATCGCGTGGAAGAAGCGGTTGAAGCGCTCCTTGTCCGTCGTCATGACGGTGGTGTAGTTCTGCGGCAGTTCCGGCATCAGGAAGAAGCCGAACATGCCGCCTTCGCAGTCGGCGCTGAAGGGCACGCCGTTCTCCTTGGCCACTGCCTTCAAACCATCCACGAGCTGGCGGGTCTTGGCCGACAGCGATTCGAAGAAGCCGGGTTTCTGGATCTCGCGCAGCGTGGCCAGCCCGCAGGCCGTGGCCACCGGGTTGCCCGACAGCGTGCCGGCCTGGTAGACGCCGCCCAGCGGCGCCAGGTGTTGCATGACCTCGCGCCTGGCACCAAAGGCCGCCAGCGGCATGCCGCCACCGATGACCTTGCCGAAGACCGAGATGTCGGGTGCGAAGCCAGGGATGAGCTGGGCGTAATGGGCCTGTGCGGAACCCAGGCCGACACGGAAGCCCGTCATCACCTCGTCCAGCACCAGCAGCGCACCATGCTGGCTGCACAAGCGGCGCATCGCGCTCATGAAGGCCAGCGACGAGCGCACGAAGTTCATATTGCCCGCGATGGGCTCGACGATGACGCAGGCCAGCTCGCTGCCGTACTGGGCGAAGGCAGCCTCGAGCTGCTCGACGTTGTTGTATTCCAGCACCACGGTGTCCGCCGCGGCACCGGGCGTGACGCCGGCGCTGGTCGGGTGGCCGAAGGTGGCCAGGCCTGAACCGGCCTTCACGAGCAGGGCGTCGGTGTGGCCGTGATAGCAGCCCTCGAACTTGATGAACTTGGCGCGGCCGGTGGCGCCGCGCGCCAGGCGGATGGCGCTCATGGTCGCCTCGGTGCCCGAGCTGACCAGGCGCACCTGGTCCATGCTGGGCACGAGCTTGAGGATCTCCTCGGCCAGCTCGATCTCGCGCTCGGTCGGCGCGCCGAAGGAGAAACCCTCGGCAGCGGCCTTCGTGACGGCTTCCAGCACGGCCGGGTGGCCGTGGCCGAGGATCATCGGGCCCCAGGAGCCGATGTAGTCGACATAGCGCCGGCCTTCGGCGTCATGGATATAGGCGCCATCGCCGCGGGCGATGAAGCGCGGCGTGCCGCCGACGGCGCGGAAGGCGCGCACGGGCGAGTTCACGCCGCCGGGAATGACGCGCGCGGCGCGCTCGAAGAGCTCTGAATTGCTGGCCATGACAGGGAAATCAGGAAATCAATGCATGCGCCGCGGCGTCTTGGGCGGCTGCTCGGGTTCGGGTTCGGGCTCGAAGTCGGGCGGCTCGCCACCTTCCTCGTCCGCGGCGGGCAGGGCCCAGAAGAAGCGGTCGGGGATGACATTGCCYATGCCGGGTCGAAAGCCCGCGTCCAGGGACTGGTCCAGGAAGGACAGGGCCTCGCTGACGGCCGAGTGCAGTTCGGCGCCCACCGACAGCAGGGCAGCCAGGGCGGCGGCCAGCGTGTCACCGGAGCCGACGAAGGCCGTCTCGAAGCGCTCGAACTTCTCGCCGGTGATGGGGCCCTGGGCGTTCGCCAGCACGTTGTCTACATACTGGTTGGGCAACTGGATGCCCGTCACCAGCACATGCTGGGCACCGGCCTGGGCCGCGGCCACGGCCAGCTCGCGGGCCGACGGCGCGCGCTCGTTGTCCCAGTCGGGCAACAGGAAGTCGGTCATCGTCTTGTGATTGCCCACCAGCACGGCCGTCTGCGGCAGCACCAGCTCGCGCAGCGCGTCCAGGTATTGCTGCTGGTCGTCCTCGTCTATCCAGGCGACCGAGGGCAGATAGGTGACCAGCGGCACGTCCGGGTAGTCGCTCAGCACCTCGGCGACGGCGGCCACGGCCTCGGCGTTGCCGAGGAAACCGACCTTCCAGGCGGTGATGGGCACGTCCTCGAGGATGTGGCGGGCCTGCTCGGCAACGGTGTCGGCGTCGAGGTTCTCGTGCTCGAAGATCTCGGCCGTGTCGCGCAGCACGATGGCGGTGACGACGGGCAGGCAGTGCGCACCCATGGCCGCGATCGTGGCCACGTCGCCGGCCAAGCCGCCTGCGCCGGAAGCGTCGCTGGCATTGAAGCTCAGCACGCAAGCCGGCGGCGGGCTTTCCTGTTCGTCTTGGGTTTCATCGACCTCGGGGTCGGCGGGGAGGGGTGTTGGGCTCATGGGAAGGTCATGCCGAATGCGGTCAAATGGTGCCGCAAAGCGTGGAGTCTGCCGCTAAAAGGCCGCTTCCGAGGCCCTGGGCACAGGCGTTTGCCCTCAGCATTGCGCTCTCGGGCCCTGGCTAGAATGATTCGATTGTAGTGAGCAAACTCTAAGCACCGTGAGCGAACCCAGTACCTGGATGTGCCTGATCTGTGGATGGATCTATGACGAAGCAACGGGTGATCCTGAGCATGGGATCGCCGCCGGTACCGCCTGGGCCGATGTGGACATGAACTGGACCTGCCCCGACTGCGGTGCGCGCAAAGAGGATTTCGAGATGGTGCGCATCTGACTCGGCCTCAAAAGCCTCACAGGGGGCCGGAAGGGCCAGGTCCCGAGCTGAAGTTCCGAGGAGACGACGTTTGAACGAGCAAGTTTCCGGTGCGGGGCCGACCCGCATCCTGGTCATCGACGACAGCAACACCATTCGCCGCAGCGCGGAGATCTTCCTGAAACAGGGCGGCCATGAGGTGGCCCTGGCTGAGGACGGCTTCGACGCGCTGGCCAAATTGGGCGACTTCCATCCCGATCTCGTGTTCTGCGACATCCTGATGCCGCGCCTTGACGGTTATCAGACCTGCGCCATCATCAAGCGCAACCCGCAGTTCTCGGGAGTGCCGGTGATCATGCTGTCATCGAAAGACGGCCTTTTCGACAAGGCCCGCGGGCGCATGGTGGGCTCGCAGGACTATCTGACCAAGCCCTTCACCAAGGACCAGCTGCTCCAGGCGGTGATTCAGCACCGGCCGTAAGAAGCACCTTTTGAGAGAGAACTGCCATGAGCATTCAAAACATCCTGCTGGTTGATGACTCCAAGACCGAGCTGCACGCTCTGTCGGAAATGCTGGTCAAGCGCGGCTTCAATGTGCGCACGGCCGAGAACGCCGAAGAAGCCATGAAGCGCCTGGCCGAGGCCAAGCCCGACCTGATCCTGATGGACGTCGTCATGCCCGGCCAGAACGGTTTCCAGCTGACCCGTGCCATCACGCGTGACGAGCGCTATGCCGGCGTGCCGGTCATCATGTGCACGAGCAAGAACCAGGAAACCGACAAGGTCTGGGGCATGCGCCAGGGCGCCAGCGACTATGTCGTCAAACCCGTCAAGGCCGAAGAACTGCTGGCCAAGATCAAGGCCCTCGGCTGAGGCGACAAGGGCATGGCAAACAAAACGGCACTCCGCGAGCTCCAGCAGCGCCTGGCCGAGCGCATGGCGGCGGCGCGTGAGCAGACGCTCATCGCGAACTGGCTGGCTGTCGAATGCGCCGGCGCCGGCCTGCTGTTCTCGCTGAAGCAGGCCAGCGAAATCTTCGCGCCCGTGCCGATCAAGCCCGTGCCCTATGCCAAGCCCTGGCTGGCTGGCGTGGCCAATCTGCGCGGCGGCCTGTTCACCGTCGTCGACCTGGCCGTCTACCTGGGCCTGCGCGACCCCGCGCCCGGCCGCGCCGCGGCGGCGCAAAGCCGCCTGGTGTCGCTGGGCAGCGACCTGAATTTGAACTGCGCGCTGCTGGTGGACCGCCTGGCCGGCCTGCGCAGCGACGAACAACTGCCGCTGGCGCCGCAACAGCCCGCCGGGCCGCTGCCTCGATTCGCTGGCGCGCTGCGCCGCGACGAGGCCGGCCGCAACTGGCAGGAAATCAATCTCGAAGCGTTGTCGCGGCAGGAGAATTTCCTGCATATCGTCGCGTGATGCGCGCATCTGTTTCCAAGCTTCAAGCCGCGTCGTGTGAACGCGGAATCACAAACACTGAAGGACGAGGGTGAGATGAGCCTGCTGGACAAAATCAGGGGAAAGTCCGAAGCCGATGATCTGACGCTGCCGCCGCCGGAAGGTGTCGACACGACCATCGATTCGCGCAGTAGCGCCGGCTTCGACGCCACCCGCAATGCCGACTCGACGCTTGCCGGCGTGGAGATCCCCGCCCGCACCGAGATCTACCCTCGCACCGAGGCACCATCCATCATTTCGCCGGCCGTGCCGACGGAGCCGGGCCCGAACAGCGAGTTCCCGCCCAGCAGCACGATGAGCTTCGCGCCGACGACGCAAGCCGCCGATCCCACCATGCTGCCGCCCGCGGCCGCCACCGGTGCCGAAAAACTGACCGACCTCTTCGGCCGCCACCGTCAGCGCGTGCTGACCGGCCTCGTGGTTCTCGGCCTCGTCGGTACGGCGGCCTCCGTCAGCCTGGTGCTGGCGAGCTCCAACCGCAGCGCGGCCCAGGTGCGTGCCTCCGGTCAGGCGCTGATGCATTCGCAGCGTATGGCCAAGTCCGTGTCCGCGGCCCTGGTCGGCAACCCGGCCGCCTTCGCGGAACTGCGCGAGTCGGTCAGCACCCTGAGCGGCGTCGTCAACAACCTGCGCACCGGCGAGGGTGATCTGGCGATCGCGCCGGCCGCCGTGCAGCCGACGCTGGATTCCCTCAAGCCCCTGGTCGAGCGCGCCGAGAAGAACGGCAAGGTCGTGCAGGCCCAGGAAAAGATCCTGACCCAGGTCGGCCAGGCCTTGCGCGCCATCAACCGCCAGTCCAGCGACCTGCTGGAAAGCGCCGAAGCGGTGTCGTCTCAAGCCCTGCAGATCGGCTCCTCCGCCGGTGAAGTTTCTGCGGTCGGTCAGCTTGTCATGCTGACCCAGCGTATCGGCAAGAGCGCCAACGAATTCCTGACCCAGGAAGGCGTCAGCCCCGAAGCCGTGTTCCTGCTGGGCAAGGACTTGAACTCCTTCAAGCTCATCACCGAAGCGCTGATCAGCGGCAGCCCCGAGCTGCGCCTGAACGCCGCGCGTGACCCGCAGCTGAAGGAACGCCTGCAGACCCTGCTCAAGCAGTACGAGCAGACCCGCACGCAAGCCTCCGCCATTCTGGGCAACCTGCAGGGCCTGGTGTCGGCTCGTGAAGCCCAGACGGCCATCCTGAACGACTCCGAACCGCTGCGCAAAGGCCTGGAACAGGCCGCCGGCGAACTGGAAAAGTCGGGCGGCGCGGGCTGGGGCCTGATCAGCTTCATGGTGCTGTCGCTGATTGCCCTGGTGGCTGGTGCCTTCGGTTTCCTGCGCCTCTTCGTGGCCGACCAGTCCGAGCGCGCCGCGCTTGCTGAAGCCTCGCGCCGCGATGCCGAAGCCCAGGAGCAGGAAGCCAAGCGCGTCAATGACGCGAACCAGGCCGCCATTCTGCGATTGATGAACGAACTGGCCAGCGTCGCTGAAGGCGATTTGACGCAACAGGCGACGGTGACGGAAGACATCACGGGCGCGATTGCCGACTCGGTGAACTACACCGTGGAAGAGCTGCGCAACCTGGTCGGCCAGGTGCAGGCCACGGCAGCCCGCGTGACGGACACGACCGGCGCGGTGGACCAGACGTCCACCGACCTGCTGGCGGCCTCCAAGGAACAGCTGCACGAGATCCGCGCCACCGGCGAGGCCGTGCTCGGCATGGCGGGTCGAATCACCGACGTGTCCGCGCAGGCGCAGACGACGGCCGGCGTGGCGCGCCAGAGCCGGCAGGCTGCCGAGCAAGGTCTCTCCGCGATGCAGAACAACATCGCCGGTATGAACACCATCCGTGACTCCATCCAGGAGACCTCCAAGCGCATCAAGCGACTGGGCGAGTCGTCTCAGGAAATCGGCGAGATCACGGAGCTGATCTCGGACATTACGGAACAGACCAACGTGCTGGCGCTGAACGCGGCCATTCAGGCGGCGTCCGCCGGTGAAGCCGGTCGCGGCTTCTCGGTGGTTGCGGAAGAAGTGCAGCGACTGGCCGAACGCTCCGGCGACGCGACGCGGCGAATCGCGGCCCTGGTCAAGACCATTCAGACCGACACCCACGACGCGGTGGCCGCCATGGAGCGCTCGACGCGCGGTGTGGTGGAAGGTACGCAACTGTCCGACGCGGCCGGCAAGGCGCTGGAAGACATCGACAGCGTGTCGCGTCAGCTGGACGATCTGATCGGACAGATTTCGACGCAGGCCCAAGCGGAAGCGGAGCACGCCAACGAGGTGGCCTCCAACATCCAGCACATCTTCGCGGTGACCGAGCAGACGTCGGAGGGCACGCGCTCTACCGCCCAGATGGTGCATGAGCTGTCCCGCTCTGCCGAAGCGCTGCGCACTTCCGTGTCCCGATTCAAGGTCGCCTGACCGGCCCCTGACCCCACAGCACACCGCACCGAGCGAGAAAGCCTCAACGCATGGACAGCTCCCTGCGAGACTCCGAACTCCCGGCCGACCTCAGCCCCCTGGCCTGGGTGCAGGAGGAATTGCGCCGCTCCCTGGAGACGGTGCACAAGACCCTGCGTCGCCATGTGCGCGACGGCGGCGACAACCGCCTCTCGGCCTTTGGCGGCGACGCCCAGCCGAGCGCACCGCTGCAGCAGGCCGCGTCCCAGCTGCACCAGGTCAGCGGCGTGCTGTCGCTGGTCGGCCTGCCGGCCGGCGCCAGCGTGCTGCGTGCCGCCGAAGCGGCCGTCGCGCGCCTGGCCGAGCGCCCGCTCGAGGTCGAGGCCACCACGGTCGACACCATCGAGCGCGCCGACTTCGCGCTGCTGGCCTATGTCGCCCGCCTGCTGGCTGGCAACAAGACCTCGTCGCTGGCCCTTTATCCGGGCTATCGCGCGCTGCAGCAACTCAACGGCGCCGAACGCATCCATCCGGCCGATCTCTGGCAGTACGACTGGTCCTGGCGCAGCATCGCGCCCGAGGCCGGCGTGTTGCCGCGTTCGCCCGAGGCCGTGCGTGCGCCCTTCGAGGCCGCGCTGCTGCGCCATATGCGCGAGCCCAGTTCGGCGCATGCCGCCAATCTGTCCGGCTTGTGCGCCGGCCTGGCCGCTGCATTGCCGGCCGGCACGACGCGCACGCTGTGGCAGCTCGCCGCCGCCGTCTTCGAAGGCCAGGCCCTCAAGCTGATCCCGAGCGACGCCTATGCCAAGCGCCTGGGCTCCAAGCTGCTGCATGAGCTGCGTCTCGTCGGCCACGGCGACCAGATGGATCCGGCGCGCGACCGCCTCGCCCAGGACCTGCTGTTCTTCTGCGCCCAGTGCCGCGTCGCCAGGGGTGCGGGCCCGCGCCTGACCGCCGTGCACGAGGCCTATCGCCTCACCGACGAGCATGGCGGCGATTACGAGGACGCCAGCCTCGGTCGCATCGACCCGGCCTGGGTCGTGCAGGCCAAGCGCCGCGTCATGTCGGCCAAGGAAAGCTGGTCCAGTGCCGCCGAGGGCGACCAGCATCGCCTGGCCGGCCTGGATGAGCAGTTCGCCGGTCTGGCCGATTCGCTGACCCGCCTCTTCCCCAGCGGTGAAGTGCTGGCCCAGACGCTGCAGCGCGCCGTCGTCGCGACGCTGCGCTCGCGCAGCACACCGCCGCCCGCACTGGCGATGGAAATCGCCACCAGCCTGCTCTACGTTGAAGCCGCGCTGGAAGACGCCGCCTTCGACCAGCCCGAGCAGGCCGACCGCGTGCGCCGCCTGGCGCGCCGCGTCGAGGCCGTGGCCCATGGCCAGCCGGCCGAGCCCCTCGAAGACTGGATGGAGGAGCTGTATCGCCGCGTCTCCGACCGCCAGACCCTGGGCAGCGTCGTCCACGAATTGCGCGCCAGCCTCTCGGAAGTCGAGAAGCAGTGCGACGAATACTTCCGCGACCCGACTCAGCGTGCGCTGCTGATCCCCGTGCCCGGCCAGTTGCAGGCCATGCGCGGCGTGCTCAGCGTGCTGGGCCTGGACCAGGCCGCCCAGGCCACGGTCCGCATGCGTGACGAGGTCGACGGCCTCGCCAACACCGAGATCGACTTCAACCGCCCCGGCGCGCGCGACGTCTTCGAACGCCTGGCCAACAACCTCGGCGCCCTCGGCTTCCTGATCGACATGCTGAGCGTGCAGCCGGCCCTGGCCAAGCGCATGTTCCAGTTCGACGATGCCAGCGGCCGCCTGGACGCCGTCATGGGCCGCCGCGAAGGCGCTGTCGAGCTGCCCAGCTTCGAGGCCAGCGGCTTCCACGTCGATCTGGGYGACGAATCGCCCGAGATCGCGCCGCCGTCCTACGAGGCCACCCAGCCACTGCGCGTCGACTTCGGCAGCCTGGACCTGCCCGACCTCAGCCTGCCGGATGTCGACCTGTCGCAGCCGGCTGCCGTTCCCGCTCCCGCCCCCGTTGTCGCTCCGCCGCCGCCCGCGCCTGCACCCGCGCCCAGCGTCGCCGACGACCCCGAGATGCGCGAGATCTTCCTCGAGGAAGCCGACGAGGTCATCGGCAATGCCCGAGCCGCGCTGGACGAACTGCGCGAGGCGCCGGCCGACCACGGCCAGCTGACCGTCGTGCGCCGCGCCTTCCACACGCTCAAGGGCAGCGCCCGCATGGTCGGGCTGGACCCCTTCGGTGAGGGTGCCTGGGCCTGCGAGCAGCTCTACAACGCCCGCCTTGCCGAAGCCAATCCCCAGGCCGACGCCGCCCTGCTGGGCTTCACCGCCGAGGCGCTGGACTATTTCGCCCACTGGCGCAACCAGATCGCCGGCACGGAGCCAGGCCACAGCCTGCCCGACCCGGTGCGCCTCAGCGCCGATTCCCTGCGCCTGCACGGCCAGTACCTGCCGCTGACCGCAGAGACCGTCGAGGCCCAAGGTGTCGACGAGCGCGGCCCCGAGGCCTTGGCCGAACCGGCAGCCGAACCCATCGTCGCCGCGCTGCCGGCCGAGATGGAGCAGACGCCGGCGCTGGAGCCCGATTTCGTTCTCGAACTCGATGCGCCGGCCGACGAGGCCCAGGTCGAGGCCGAGGGCCTGCTCGCCTTGCCCGAGGTCACGCTGGACCTGGACCCGACCGAACTGCCTGCCGAGCTGGCCGGCGCGGTCGATGCCGATCACGCGCCGACCGAACCCCTGCCGCTGCCGGCCATGCCCGACGAAGAGCCGACGCTGGCCAACTTCGGCGTGGTGCTGGATCTGGACGAGGCCGAGATCGTCGTCGCCGAGCCTGTTGGCGAGCCGCCGGTCCGCCCGGAGGAATCCACGCTGGCGATGCACCAGCTGCTCGACGAGGACGAGGAGCCGGCCGCGCCGGCGCTCAGCCTGGTCACGGCCGCCGAGCCGGAACCCGAGCCGGAGCCTGTCGACCCCGACGAAGGCTTCAAGGTCATCGGCCCGCTGCGCATCAGCATCGCGCTGTTCAACATCTTCCTGAACGAGGCCGACGAGCTGTCGCGCAAGCTGTCCGTCGGCCTGGCCGAATGGGCCGTGGAGCTCAATGAGCCCGTGCCGCAGAGCTGCGAAGTGCAGGCTCACGCGCTGGCCGGCAATGCCGCCACCGTGGGCTATGAGGATCTCTCCGCCCTGGCCCGCGAACTCGAGCACACCCTCAGCCGCGCCCAGCGCGCCGTGGGCTACGAGACGGCCGACGCCGAGCTCTTCGTGCGCGCCGCCGACGACATCCGTCGCCTGCTGCACCAGTTCGCTGCCGGTTTCCTCAAGCCCAACGACCCCGAGGTCCTCTCTCAACTGCATGCCTACGAGCCGCAGGAAGAGGTCTACACGGCGGCCGCGGCCCTGGATGCGCTGCCCGTGCCGGCCCTGCACGACACCTTCGCAGGCGATCTGGACTCGGCGGTCACCATCGCTGCCGACCTGCCGGAATCCGTCGTCGATCTGGCCGACGTGGCCGAACCGGTCGTCGAGGCCGTTGCCGAGCCGGTTGCGGAACCCGTTGTCGAGCCGGTCATCGAGCCCGTAGCCGAGGTTCAGCCCGAACCGGAACCCGAACCCGAACCCCAGCCGGCCCCGCTGCTGGTGGCCGAGGACGAGCCCGAGCCGGGTCTGCCCGACCACATCGAGGCCGACCTCTACCCCATCTTCGAAGAAGAAGGCCGCGAGCTGCTGGAAGAACTGCATGGCGCGCTGCGCGACTGGCTGGCCCATCCGGGCGAGCTGGGCCGCTCCGACGCCTGCATGCGGGCCCTGCACACCTTCAAGGGTGGCGCCCGCCTGGCCGGCGCCATGCGCCTGGGCGAACAGGCCCACCACCTCGAATCCGCCATTGAAGACCTGCTGCGGGCCGGCACTGCCGACCATGGCCAGGTGCAGGCCCTGCAGCACGAGGGCGACGCCCTCGAGCACGCTTTCGAGGAATTGGGTCGCCGCCTGGCGTCCGCCGCTGCCATGCCGGCCGCGCCGGCCGTCGTCGCACCGCCGCCTGCACCCGCCGCCAAGCCGCTGCCCGTTGCCCAGGCGCCCGAAGCCGAACGCCCGGTGGTCGAGCTGGCCGAAACCCCGGTCCGGCCGGTCGCGTCGACCTTCGTCGAGAAGCCTGCCGAACCGGCGCGCGAGATCGACTGGAGCCGCTTCACCGACACCGCCGAGATCGCCGCCGGCAGCGACAACCTCGCCATCGGCCAGGCCCTGGTGCGCGTGCGCGGCAGCCTGCTGGAGCGCATGGCCACCCAGGCCGGCGAGGTCAGCATCCGCCGTGCGCGGATGGAGTCCGAGCTGGTCCAGATGAAGGGCGCCCTGCTCGACCTGGACGACAACCTGGAGCGCCTGCGCACCCAGCTGCGCGAGCTGGATCTGCAGGCCGAGGCCCAGATGCACGCCCAGCAAGAGGCGGCGCAGCAGGGCGGCCGCGAGTTCGACCCGCTGGAGTTCGACCGCTACACCCGCTTCCAGGAACTGACCCGCATGCTGACCGAGTCGGTCGGCGACGTGGCCACGCTGCAGCGCACGCTGGGCCGCAACGTCCAGACCGGTGAAGATGAGCTGGCCGCCCAGTCGCGGCTGACGCGCGAGCTGCAGGACGACCTGCTGCGCACCCGCCTGGTGGAGTTCGACTCCATCGGCGAGCGCATGCACCGCGTCGTCCGCCAGGCCGCGCGTGACAGCGGCAAGCAGGTCAAGCTCGAGATCAGCGGCGGCCAGACCGAACTGGACCGCTCGGTGCTGGAGCGCACGGCAGGCGCTTTCGAGCATCTGCTGCGCAACAGCGTCGCCCACGGCATCGAAATGCCCGAGGCGCGCACGGCAGCCGGCAAGGACGCCAGCGGCACGCTGCGCATCGAGGTCGGCCAGCATGGCAACGAAGTGCTGCTGAACTTCTCCGACAACGGCGCCGGCCTCAACCTGGCCCGCATCCGCGAGCGCGGCCTGCAACTCGGCCTCATCTCGGCCGATGCCGAGCCCGATGATGCCCAGCTCAAGCGCCTGATCTTCGCCCCGGGCTTCTCGACGGCCAGCCAGATCACCGAGCTCAGCGGTCGTGGCATCGGCATGGACGTCGTGCGCGCCGAGGTCGGCACGCTCGGCGGCACCATCGAGACCACGTCCACCGCCGGCCAAGGCACCAGCTTCCTGCTGCGCCTGCCGCTGACGACGGCACTGACCCAGGTCGTGCTGCTGAGGAGCGCCGATCAGGTCATCGCCGTCCCCGCGGCGCTGATGGCGTCCGTGCAGCGCGTGCCGGTCGATGCGGTCGAGGCGGCCTATGCCACCGGCAAGCTGCAGCATGGCGGCGCCGAGCTGCCCTTCTACTGGCTGGGCGGCCTGCTCGGCCACGCCGGCCGCGGCCATGTCCATGGTCGCTTCACCCACGTCGTGCTGGTGAAGACGGCGCAATCGGCCCTGGCCCTGCACGTCGACGAAGTCATCGGCAACCAGGAAGTCGTCGTCAAGAACCTGGGCGCCCAGCTCAACCGCGTGCCGGGCCTGGCGGGCATCAGCCTGCTGGCCTCGGGCGAGGTCGCGCTGATCTACAACGTCGTCGCACTCGCCGACTGGTATGGCCTGGATGCCCAGGCCCGCCTGGCAGCGGCCCATGCCATCGCGCAGGGCCAGGTGCCAACGCAGCAGGTCGTGTCCGTCGTCGAAACGGTCACGCAGGCGCCGCTGGTGCTGGTCGTCGACGACTCGCTGACGGTGCGTCGCGTGACCCAGCGCTTCCTGGAGCGTGTCGGCCTGCGCGTCATGCTGGCCAAGGACGGCCTGGATGCGATGGAGAAGCTGTCGAGCGACGAACTGCCGTCGGTCGTGCTGTCCGACATCGAGATGCCGCGCATGGACGGCTTCGACCTGGTGCGCAATATGCGCGCCGATTCGCGGCTGGCGGCGCTGCCCGTCATCATGATCACCTCGCGCATCGCCCAGAAGCACCGCGACTACGCGGCTCAACTGGGTGTCGACCACTACCTCGGCAAGCCCTACGATGAGGAATACCTGCTCGGCTTGATCAAGCAGTTCACCCAGCAGGCCGCCGCGGCCTGATCTCATCCATGTCACAGGTTGTCGACCACCTCGCAGAGCTGACCGGTTTCCGTGACCGTGACGTCATGGACGTCACCCTGGTCATGGCGCTGCGTGACCTGCTCGAGCCCGAGTCGGTCGCGATCTACCGCAGCGTCGGTGAGCCGGGTGACGAGCGCTGGCTGACCCGCGCCCATCTGCGGGCGGGTGACGCCGTCGCGTCGGCCGACCCGCTGTGGGCCAAGCCGGCGGCCCTGCCCAAGGTGGTCGACCACCCGCTGCGCCTGGAGGCCATGCGCAGCCGTAGCGTGACGCAGGTGGCCCAGGGCGGCCAGTGGCTTTACCTGTTCCCGATCGCGACCGACCGCGACGTCATCGGTGTCATCGAGATCCTGTCCACGCGCCGCCTCGGCACGGGGGCCCAGCGCATGGTCAGCAGCGTGCTGCGGATCTATCACAACTTCCAGGGCCTGCTCGACTACTCCGAGCGCGACACCCTGACCGGGCTGCTGAACCGCAAGACCTTCGACGAGAGCTTCCTGAAGGTGCTGTCGGACATCCCGACGCGCACGGACGTGAAGCACGAGGCCGAGGATCGCCGTCACGAGACGGCCACGCCGCACTATGTGCTCGGCGTCATCGACATCGACCACTTCAAGTCCGTCAACGACCGCTTCGGCCACCTGATCGGCGATGAGGTGCTGCTGCTGCTGTCGCGCCTGATGCGCGGCTCCTTCCGCTTTCACGACATGCTCTATCGCTTCGGTGGCGAGGAGTTCGTCGTGCTGATGCGCTGCGACGAGGAAATCCACGCCGGCGAGGCCTTCGAGCGCCTGCGCGTGAACACCGAGCGCTATGCCTTCCCCCAGGTGGGTCGCATCACCGTCAGCATCGGCTTCACCGAAGTGCGCGCCGGCGACTCCCCGGCGGGCGCCTTCGAGCGCGCCGACAAGGCCGTCTATCACGCCAAGGGCCATGGCCGCAACCAGGTCCACAACTATGCGGCCCTGGTGGCCAGCGGCGTGATCCAGGAAGCCGCCCAGCAGCTCAGCGACGTCGAGCTGTTCTGAGCCTGTGGCTTGCTAACGCCGCCGTTGCATGCGGCAACACCGCGGCTTGACTTTCCCACCACGGCAGCCCTAGCCTAGGGCCCATCGCCCGACCGGCGCGTTGCAGACGCTGGCGGGCGGCCCAGTGCGGGGGTGGCTTGGGCTGGTTGTCGCCATCGCGCGGCGCCCGCAGCGATCTCCCGGTTTGTGGCGTGTTGCGGGTCGTGCATGCGTTATTCCTGGCTTCCATTGAGCCTGCTGGTCGCGGCCTTCCTGGCCTTCGTCGGCACGGCCGTGGGCGCCTCGCAGAGCCTCGCGGCCTTGCTGGAGCGTGACGCCGAGCGCAGCCAGGCGCTGCGCACGCAGACCGAACTGCAGCACCTGCTGATGTTGCTGGTCGACATCGAGACCGGCCAACGCGGCTTCATCATCACGGGCCAGCAACCTTTTCTGCGTCCCTATGAGGAAGCCCTCGGCGAGCTCGCCGCCGTGCGCGCCGGCCTGCGCGAGCGTCTGCCGCAGCAGGGCTCGGACGCGTTGACGCTGGCCCGGCTGGACGCCCTCATCGACGAGAGGCTGGCCCAGGCCCGGCAGACCGTCGCGCGCCGCCTCGGCGAGGGCAGCACCGTCACGCGGGACCTCAGCGCCTATGTGGATGGCAAGCGCGTCATGGACGAACTGCGCTTCCAGATCGAGCAACTCGGCCGCGAGCAGCAACGCCGCGTGGCCACGGCCGACGAGGCCACCCGGGCCGTGCGCCAGCGCACGACGCGGCTGACCCGCCTGCTGCCCGGCGTCGGCCTCCTCACGCTGGCGGTGGCGGTGGCCCTGATGCTGCGGGAGCGCCGCCTGCGCGATGTGGCCGAGGCGGCGCTGCGCGACGCCAATGCCGGCCTGGAACAGCAGGTATCCCAGCGCACCGAGGCGCTGAGCCTGGCGCTGGCGCGCATCCGCAGCTTCGCCGTCGAGATGGACCGCGGCATCGAGGCCGAGCGCCGCCGCCTCGCCCGCGAGGTGCACGACCAGGTCGGCCAGGTCGGCACGGCCATCAAGATGCTGACGCTGTCGCTGCGCGCTAGGCTGGCGCCGCGCAGCGAGCCGCTGGTGGACGAACTGCAGGGCATGGCCGACGAAGCCATCCGCGCGGCCCGCCACATCTCGGCCGAGCTGCGCCCGCCGCTGCTGGATGAACTCGGCCTGGAGGCGGCCCTGGGCCACTATCTGCAGACGTTGGCGCGCCAGTCCGGCCTGACCACCAAGCTCGATCTCGGCGAGGCCGAGCTGCTGCCGCCCGAGCAGGCCAGCCCGCTGTTCCGCATCGTGCAGGAGGCCTGCACCAATGTGCTTCGGCATGCCCAGGCGCGCACGCTGCGCGTGGCCGGACGCAGCCTGGCCGTCGGCGCACGGGAGGGTTATGAGCTCGAGGTCGTCGACGACGGTCGCGGCCCCGGCGACACGCGGCCCGACGCCGCCGGCCTGCGCAATATGCGTGAGCGCGCCGAGCTGGCCGGCGGCAGCTTCGACTTCGGGCCTGCTCCCGGCGCCGGCACCTGCGTGCGCGTCTGGCTGCCGCTGGAGCCGGCCCTGCCGGCCGTTGCGGCAGCCAAGGAAGAGGAGGCCTGGTTGTGAGACTGCTCATCGTCGATGACCACCCGCTGATGCGCATGGGCATCACCCAGCTGGTGCTGCAGGAGTGGCCCGATGCCCAGATCGACGAGGCGCCGACCATTGCCGAGGCGCTGACGCGCATCGCCGCCGCGCGGCCCGACCTCGTCACGCTGGACCTGTCCCTGCCCGACTCCCGCGGCACCGAAGGCGCCAGCAAATTGCTGCGCGTGCTGCCAGGGGTGCCCCTGCTGGTGCTCAGCCTCAATGCCGAAGCCGCCTATGCCGCGCGGCTGATGCAGATGGGCGTCGCGGGCTATCTGCCCAAGGACCGCGCGCCGGAGGAGCTGCGCACCGCGCTGCGTCGGTTGTCCGAAGGCGGGCGCTACGTCACGGCGGCCATGGCCGACCACCTGCTCGGCCTGCTCGGCGGCAAGGCGCCCGATGCGTTGCCGCATGAGCAGCTGTCGGCGCAGGAGCACCGCGTCATGCTGCTGATCGCCGCCGGCCAGACCCCGGCCCAGATCGCCGAAGCCATGCATCTGTCGGTCAAGACGGTGGGCAGCTACCGGGCCCGCATCCTCGAGAAGGCCGGCTGGGCCAACAACACCGAGCTGACCAAATACTGCGTGCAGCACGGGTTGACAGAGCTCTAACGCGTTGTGCGGGCGTGTAGGCAATCTCCCTACACGACGTCGCGGCAATTCCGCTGCTGCGCTGCTGGCATCGCCCGCTGCCGACAAAACCGACGCAAGCTGAAGATTGCGTCCATGAACATTTTCCTCGTCGAAGACTCCGCTTCCATCCGTCGCCTGCTCGTGCGCCGACTGGACGCCATGCCGGGCATGCGGGTCGTCGGCGAGGCCGGTGGCGAACGCCAGGCCTTGGCGCTGATCCAGTGGACCCAGCCCGACGTCGTGCTGCTGGACCTGTCCCTGGCCACCGGCAGCGGCCTGAGCCTGGTGACGCAGCTGCGCCGCGCCGGCTACGGCGGCCATATCGCCGTGCTGACGGCCCAGGACGTGGACGCCTACCGCCGTGCCTGCCTGGACGCCGGCGCCGACGCCTTCTACGACAAGGCCAGCGGCCTGGAGACGCTGTTCGACGACCTCGCCGAGTACGCCGTGACGCTGCCCGCGACGCTGGACGACAAGCCGGCCGTGCAGTTGCGCGACGGCCTGACCGGCCTCTTCAACGAGCAAGCCCTGCACGAGCGTCTGGACCAGGTCTCGCGTTGCGCCACCCGTGACGGCGTCGACCTCGCCGTCTATGTGCTGCGCTTGGCGGGGCTGGCCGCGCTGCCGGATGACATCGCCAACGCGGTGGCCCGCCAGGTGGCCGTGCGGCTCAAGGAGGCCAGCGCCGAGTCCGACATCGTCGCGCGCAGTTCGGCCGACCAGTTCGCCATCGTGCAGACCCGCCTGGACCAGGCCGAGCAGGCGGCAGCCCATGCGCGCAGCCTGGTCACCCTGATGAGCGAGCCCTTCCACGTGGGTGGGCGTGACTACAGCCTGGGCATCGAGCTTGGCATGGCGCTCTTCCCCGCCGATGCGGTCTCGCCCCGCGGCCTGCTGACGCTGGCCCAGGCCACCGCCTTTGGCGCGCTTTGAGGGCTTGTGCGGGGCCGCGTCAGGCTGAGCGCTTGACGACCGCGTAGCGCGCCAGCGTGCGCTCGCGGGCGATGGCATGGTCGACGACGGGCCGTGGGTAGTCGCTGCCCTGCATCTCCA
This sequence comes from Roseateles sp. P1_C1_2, assembly GCF_056406535.1. NCBI lineage: Bacteria > Pseudomonadati > Pseudomonadota > Betaproteobacteria > Burkholderiales > Sphaerotilaceae > Roseateles > Roseateles sp. P1_C1_2. Next base: position 96,649 of record NZ_JBFUAB010000009.1, on the reverse strand, counting down.
AGGGAGCCCGCTCCCAGGGCGCGTGGATGGCCTTGGCAGGCAGTCCGGCCAGCTCCGGGCAGTAGCGGCGGATGAAGCGGCCGTCGGCGTCGAATTTCTCGCTCTGGCTGGTCGGGTTGAAGATGCGGAAATAGGGCTGGGCGTCGCAGCCGCTGCTGCTGGCCCATTGCCAGCCGCCGTTGTTGGCGGCCAGGTCGAAGTCCAGCAGCTGCCGGGCGAAATAGGCCTCGCCGCGGCGCCAATCCAGCCCCAGGTCCTTGGTCAGGAAGCTGGCCACCACCATGCGCAGGCGGTTGTGCATATAGCCCGTCTGGTTGAGCTGGCGCATGGCCGCGTCGACCAGCGGGAAGCCGGTGCGGCCCTCGCACCAGGCGGCAAAGAGCTGATCGGCCTGAGCGCCGGTCTCCCAACGGATAGCGTCGTACTCGGGCTTGAAGGCCGACGTCATCGCATGCGGGTGGTGGTGCATGACCTGGTGATAGAAGTCGCGCCAGATCAGCTCCGACAGCCAGATCTCGGCGCCATGGTCGCCGCCCTGCATCAGCTGGTGGGCGATGCGCGCCAGGCGGCGTATCGACACCGTGCCGAAGCGCAGGTGCACGCTCAGATAGCTCGGGCCCTTGGCCGCCGGGAAGTCACGCTTCCTGTCGTAGTCGGCGATGCGGTCCAGGAAATCGTCCAGCAGGGCTTCGGCGCCACGGCTGCCCTGGCCGACGTGGGCGATCAGCCCGGCGGGCTCGAAGCCAATGTCCTCGAGGCTGGGAACCCCCACGGCCAGTTCGCTCTTTGCCAGCGCTTGCGCATGACGCTCCACCGGGTAGCTGCTCAGATAGAACTCGTCCACCTTGCGCAGCCAGGCGTTCTTGTAGGGCGTGAAGACGCCGTACGGCCCACCGGCGGCCGTCATCACCTCGCGGCGCTCGAAGATGACATGGTCCTTGAAGCTGAGCAGTTCGGCGTTGACGGATTTCAGCAGGTCGGCCACCCGTGCGTCCCGCATCAGCGCCTGGGGTTCGTCGTCGTGGTTGGTGAACACGGCCTGCACGCCCAGTTCCGCCGCCAGCCGCGGGATCTCGTCGGCCGCGAAGCCATGTCGCACGATGAGCGCGCCGCCCAGCTTGCGCAGGTCCTCGTCCAGCACCCGCAGCGCGCCCAGGATGAACTCCACGCGCCGGTCGGCGCGGGGCAGGGCGTCGAGGATGTCGCGGTCCAGGATGAAGGCGCAGAAGACCTGGTCGGCGGCCTTCAGCGCCTGGTAAAGCGCGGTCTGATCGTCCACGCGCAGATCGCGGCGGAACCAGACCAACGCATGTTTTGCGGGGGCAGTCATACCCACAGAATAAAATGCCGGCCATGCCTGCCGACCGGATCGTCCTGACCAACCAGTTCCTCATCGCCATGCCCGGCATGGCCGACGAGGCCTTCGCAGGCACCGTGGTCTACCTCTGCGAGCACAACGACAACGGCGCCCTGGGCCTCGTGGTCAACAAGCCGACCTCGCTGACGCTGGGCAATCTGTTCGAAAAGGTCGAGCTCAGCCCACCGGCCGAAGCCCTGGCCGACAGCCCCGTCTTCTACGGCGGCCCGGTGCAGACCGACCGCGGTTTCGTGCTGCACGAGCCGCTGGACGAAGAGGGCGGCCACTACAACGCCACGCTGGCCGTGCCCGGCGGCCTGGAGATGACCACCAGCCGCGACGTGCTGGAGGCCCTGTCCAACGGCGCCGGCCCGAGGAAGATCTTCGTCACGCTGGGCTACAGCGGCTGGGCCGCCGGCCAGCTCGAGGAAGAGATCGGCCGCAATGGCTGGCTGACGGTGGACGCGGCGCCGGAAATCATCTTCGACACGCCGGTCGAGCAACGCTACGAGCGCGCGCTGGCGCTGCTGGGGGTGGACCCGCGCATGCTCAGTTCGGACGCGGGACACGCGTGATGAAGGCGCCCGCCCTCACGCCGGCGCATCAATCCTTTTTAGCTTTCGACTTCGGTACCCGCCGTATCGGTGTGGCCTCGGGTACCCGCATGCTCGGCGCGGCCGAGCCGCGCGCGACCATCAAGAGTGGTGATTTCGACGCGATTGCCGCCCTCATCAAGACCTGGCAGCCCGACGCCCTCGTCATCGGCGTGCCCTGCTACCCCGACGGCGCGCCCCACGAGATGACGGTCAAGGCGCAGAATTTTGGCCGGCGGCTGTCCGGGCGCCACCACCTGCCGGTCTTCGAGGTGGACGAGCGCTATACCAGCGTCGAAGCCGAGGCCGAAGGCGCGCACGATGTGGACGCTGCGGCCGCAGCCTTGATCCTGGAACAGTTTTTTCGAGAACACCCGTGAGCCCGCCCGGCCGCCCGAAGGGCTCACACCGCAGTGCTTGCGCACGGAGGTTTTTAAGTTGAGTGAATTGCTGCTCGATGCCGAGGCGCTGTACCTCGAGCTCAAGAAAGGCGTGCAGCGACTGCTGACGCCCGACACCGCCCTGGTGGGCATCTGGAGCGGCGGCGCCTGGCTGGCCGAGCGGCTGGCCGTCGACCTGGGCCTGGCCGACGCCGGCACCATTTCGAGCGTGCTGCACCGTGACGACTTCGGCTCGCGCGGCCTGGCCAAGGCCGACCACACCTCGCTGCCCTTCGACGTCAACGGCCGCGACATCCTGCTCATCGACGACGTGCTCTACACGGGCCGCACGACGCGGGCCGTCATCAACGAGCTGTTCGACTTCGGCCGCCCGGCGAGCGTGCAACTGGCCGTGCTGGTGGACAGGGGCGGGCGTCAACTGCCGATCGAGCCGGCGTTCTCGGCGGCCCGGGTGACGCTGGCCGCCGGCAAGAGCCTGCGCCTCGCGCAGGGCGAGGACCGACGCTTCAAGTTCGAGGTGAAGTAATGGCCCTCACGCTCACTTCGTTCACTGCCCCCCGAGGGGGCGTAGGCCTCCCTTGGGACGGCCCGGCGGGAGTCCTGTGATGCTCAGCAAACGCAACCCTCAACTCAACAAGCACGGCGAACTCATCCACCTGCTGTCCACCGAAGGCCTGCCGCGCGCGGTCATGGAGCAGATCCTGGACACCGCCGGCAGCTTCCTGTCCGTCAACGACCGCGATGTCAAGAAGGTGCCGCTGCTGCGCGGCAAGTCGGTGTTCAACCTGTTCTTCGAGAACAGCACCCGCACCCGCACCACCTTCGAGATCGCCGCCAAGCGCCTGTCCGCCGACGTCATCAACCTGGACATCGCGCGCTCCTCCACCGCCAAGGGCGAGACGCTGCTCGACACGGTCGCCAACCTCAGTGCCATGCACGCCGACATGTTCGTCGTGCGCCACAGCGAGAGCGGCGCACCTCACCTGATCGCCCAGCACTGCGCGCCGCATGTGCACGTCGTCAACGCCGGCGACGGCCGCCATGCGCACCCGACGCAAGGCCTGCTGGACATGTACACGATCCGGCACTTCAAGGGCGACTTCCGCAACCTGACGGTGGCCATCGTTGGCGACATCGTGCATTCGCGCGTCGCGCGCAGCGACATCCATGCGCTCAACATCCTCGGCGTGCCCGAGATCCGCGCGGTCGGGCCGAAGACGCTGGTGCCCGGCGACCTGCGCGACATGGGCGTGCGCGTCTGCCACGACATGGCCGAGGGCGTGAAAGGCGCCGACGTCGTCATCATGCTGCGCCTGCAGAACGAGCGCATGAACGGCGGCATGCTGCCCAGCAGCGGCGAGTTCTTCAAGCACTTCGGCCTGACGCCCGAGAAGCTGGCCCTGGCCAAGCCCGACGCCATCGTCATGCACCCGGGGCCCATCAACCGTGGCGTCGAAATCGCGTCCGAAGTGGCGGACGGCAAGAGCAGCGTCATCCTGCCGCAGGTCACCTTCGGTATCGCGGTGCGCATGGCCGTCATGGCCATCCTGGCAGGGAACGAAGCATGAAGATCCTCATCAAAGGCGGCCGGCTGATCGACCCGGCAAGCAATCTCGACCGCGTCGGCGACGTGGCCATCGCCAACGGCCGCATCGTGCATCTGGGCGAAGTGTCGGACTTCGGCGCCGACCGCACGGTGGACGCGAGCGGCCTCATCGTCGCGCCTGGCCTCGTCGACCTCTGCGCCCGCCTGCGCGAGCCCGGTCACGAGCACGAAGGCCTGCTGGAAAGCGAACTCGCCGCGGCGGCCGCCGGCGGCGTGACCAGCCTGGTCTGCCCGCCCGACACCGACCCCGTGCTCGACGAGCCCGGCCTGGTAGAGATGCTGAAGTTCCGCGCCCGCAAGCTCAGCCGCTGCCGCCTCTTTCCGCTCGGCGCGCTGACGCGCCAGTTGCAGGGCACGGCCCTGACCGAGATGGCCGAGCTGACCGAGGCCGGCTGCATCGGCTTCTCGCAGGCCGAGGTGCCGATCAAGGACACGCTGGTGCTGAGCCGCGCGCTGCTGTACGCGGCCACCTATGGCTACACCGTCTGGCTGCGCCCGCAGGACTTCTTCCTCGGTGGCGGCGTGGCCGCCAGCGGTGCGGTGGCGACGCGGCTGGGCCTGTCCGGCGTGCCGGTCAGCGCCGAGACGGTGGCCTTGCACACGATCTTTGAACTGGTTCGCGCGACGGGCGCCCGCGTGCACATCTGCCGCCTCAGCAGCGCCGCCGGCGTGGAGTTGGTGCGCACCGCCAAGCGCGAAGGCCTGCCCGTCACGGCCGATGTGTCCATCAACTCGCTGCACCTCAGCGATGTCGACATCGGCTACTTCGACTCGGCCATGCGCCTGACGCCGCCGTTGCGCCAGGGGCGCGACCGCGATGCGCTGCGCGCGGGTCTTGCTGATGGAACGATCGACGCGCTGGTGTCCGACCACATGCCCGTGACCATCGACGAAAAGGCCGTGCCCTTCGCCGAAGCGACGCCGGGTGCGACGGGCCTGGAGCTGCTGCTGAGCCTGGCGCTGCGCTGGGCGCGGGACGCGGAGCTGCCGCTGCAGCGCGCGCTTGCGGTCGTCACGGCCGAACCCGTGCGCGTGCTCGGCAACGCCCTCGGCTCGCTGTCGGCGAGCGCGGGCCGCCTCGTGGAAGGCGGTGTCGCCGATGTCTGCGTCTTCGACGCCAACGCGAGCTGGGCCGTCACGCCCGAAGCGCTCGCCAGCCAGGGCAAGCACACCCCGTTTGCTTTCGCCTCCAGCGGCTTCGAGCTGCCGGCGCGCGTGCGTTGCACCCTCGTCGCCGGCCACGTCGCATACGAAGGATGACAGCCCCCACGCGCGCTTCGCACGCTGCCCCCCGAGGGGGCGCAGCCTCCCTTGGGGCGGCCCGGCGGGGGGCTGAATGAGGGCCTTGATCGCCACCTGGCGCCTCGCGCGCCTCGTGCCGCATGTGCTGCACGGGCTGTGGATCGTCAGGCGCCGCTTCGAACTGATGACGGCCGCCGAGAAGCATGGGCAGATCCAGTGGTGGTCGGTGAAGACGCTGCGCATCCTCGGTATTGAAATCAAGTCCCAGGGCCAGGCCCTGCCCACGGGTCACCTCATGGTGGCCAATCACATCTCCTGGCTGGACATCGCCGCCGTGCACGCGGTGCTGCCGCAGGCCCGCTTCGTGTCCAAGGCCGACGTGAAGCATTGGCCGCTGGTGGGCGCTCTCGTCGAAGGTGCCGGCACCCTCTTCATCGAGCGCACCAGCAAGCGCGATGCGCTGCGCGTCGTCCACCAGACGGCCGCGGCCTTGCAGGCGGGCGATTGCGTCGCCGTCTTCCCCGAAGGCACGACGGGTGCGGGCCCCGAGTTGCTGCCCTTCCATGCCAACCTGCTGCAGGCGGCCGTGTCGACGGGTGCGCCGGTGCTGCCTCTTGTCTTGCGCTGGTACGAGCCCGGAGAGCGCTTCAGCCCGTCGGCCCGCTTCATCGGCGACATGACGCTGGCCCAGAGCCTGTGGAGCATCGCCTCTGCCCGGGGCCTGGGGGTCGACGTACAGATCCTGCCCAGCGTGATGACGGAAGGCCGGGACCGTCGCGCCCTCGGCGAGACGCTGCGCGGCGTGATCAGCGCGCGCTTGTAAACCAGGCCAGGCCGGCCGATGTGCCGGCAAGCGGCCGGTATTCGAGGCCGATGGCGCCTGGCCAGGCGCGTTCTTCCAGCAGCTTGAACTCGGCTGCGTACTCGCCGGCCTTGGGCTCGTGGCGACCGGCAACACCGGCGACCTGAACATGGCCCACGAGGCCGAGTTCCAGCGCCCGCGCCAGGTGGGTCACGGATTCGCCCTCGGCGACGCGGCAGTGGTAGAGGTCCAGCTGCAGCTGCACGCCTGGCGTGTCCAGCGCCGCCAGCAGCTCCAGCGCCTGGGCCTGGCGATGCAGAAAGTAGCCCGGCATGTCACGGCGGTTGATGGGCTCGACGACCAGGGGCAGCGTGGACTGCCCGGCGGCCCACGACAGATTGGCCAGCCAGGTGGCGCGCGTGGCCGGCGTGTCGTCCGTGAGCCCGGACAGCAGATGCACGCGTGTGGCGCCCAGCTGGGTGGCGAGGTCCAGCCCGCGCAGCGTCGCGTCGCGGAACTCGGCTTCGCGGCCAGGCAGGGCGGCGAAGCCGCGTTCCCCGGCCGCCCAGTCGCCGGCCGGCGCGTTGATGAGCACGACGCGCAGCCCGGCCAGCGCAGCCTTCAGCGCCGCGCCGTCATGCAGATGCGGCTGCTGCAGCTCCACGGCCGCGAAGCCGTCAGCCCGTGCCGCCGCCGGGCGGTCGAGATAGGGGTGCTCGCCGTACAGCCAGTCCAGATTGGCCGCGAAGCGCAGCGGAATCACCTGGACTCCGCCACCAGGGCCGGGTTGAGCCGTGGGTCGTTGTACATCTTGAACTGGCGGTAGACCTTGAAGTAGGCCCGCCCGGCGCGTGCGTCGGCCAGCAGTTCGTCATAGCAGTTGCCGAGATCGGCACGCTGCTGGGTCAGGCGTTCCAGCCGCTCGGCGCAGGACTGGCGGTGGGCGTCGTCGACGTCGGTGCGCAGGGTCTGCTCGCGCATCGCGGCGATCTTCAGGCCCAGGATGGAGATGCGGTCCAGCATGGACCCGGCCGTCTCGCTGTTCAGGCGCGCGCCGTGCGAGATGGTGGAGCGGGGCAGGGCGCTGGCGATCGTCGTCGGGTCCACCAGGCCCAGCGCGCTCAGCAGGAACTCGTCGATGCGCTCGATGGCGTCGTTGCGGGCCTGGTTGTGGCGATCGATGGCGCGCTTGTTGGCGACGATCTCCGCATCGGGCGCCTGGGTGCGGCGGGCCAGGTCCTCCTGGGCCCACAGGCTGCTGTTGTGGAAGTGGTTGGCGGCAATGCAGCCGCGCAGATCGCTGGCCTGCGCGGGTTGCGGCGCGCGCGCCAGCGCCGCGTCATGCACGGCGATCACTTCGGCGGCGGAGGGCAGGGTGATCTCGGACATGAAGAGGGCATCCGCGCAGGGAGAATCCCGCGCCACTTGTAAAGAATTGCTGATGATAGAAGCACGCCCGCTCATCGTTCGCCTGCGCAACTTCGTCGGCGACACGGTGCTGAGCATTCCGGCACTGCGCTTGCTCGAAAGCCACGGCTACCGGCTGGAGCTGGTGGGCAAGGGCTGGGCGCGTGGCCTGCTGGAGGCCGAGGGCTGGCCGGTGCATGTGCGGCCGGCAGGCCTGCATGACCGCATCGGGCAGTTGCGGGTGATGCGACGCCAGATGCGGCAGGAGGACCCGGGCTTTGACGGCCGTTCCAACATGCTGCTGTTTCCCTATGCCTTCTCCGCAGCCCTGGACGCGCGCTTTGCCGGGCTCAAGCCGGAGGGCCATGCGGGCGACGGCCGCACCTGGCTGCTGCGACGCGGCCATCCGAAGCGCGAAGGCCGGCACACCTTGGTCGAGTACTGGGAATTGGCCTGCGATTTCCTCGGCATGCAGGCCGAGCCGCCGCGGGACATAGCCATGCAGGTCAGCGAGGCGCAGCGCGCGCAGGCGCGGGCGCTGCTGGCGGCGCAGGGCGTGGAGCCGGCGCGCTGCGTGCTGATCTGCCCGTTTGCGAACGGCCGCATCGAGTTCCTCGACCGCAGCTGGCCGGCCTTTCCGGACTTCGTGCGGCGCCTGCATGCGGCCGGTCGGCGGGTCGTCATCGTGCCGGGGCCGGTGGAGATCGAGGGCGCGAAGGATCTCTACCCGGACGCCATCCGCCTCGACGGCGTGGCGCTGGGCGTCTACAACGCGCTGCTGCAGCTGGCGGGTGTGGTCGTAGCCAACGACACCGGGCCGGCCCATATGGCCGCGGGCGTGGGCGCGCGGCTGCTGAGCATCTGGGGCCCCGTGGACCCGGCGCGCTGGGCGCCGTGGGGCTCGACGGTGACGCTCATGCGACGCGGTCCCACCGAGTGGGTCAGCGTCGATGAGGTCATTTCAGCAGTCGATCAAGCCTTGCCTTGATTGGCGACGGCTGCGGCTGCTTTGGCGGCCGCTTCCGCGTCGCCGAGGTAGTAGCTCTTGATGGGCTTGAGGTTCTCGTCCAGCTCGTAGACCAGCGGGATGCCGTTGGGGATGTTGACGCCCACGATGGCGTCGTCCGCGATGTTGTCGAGGTACTTCACCAGCGCGCGGATGCTGTTGCCATGGGCGGCGATGACGACGCGCTGGCCGCTCTTGATCGTCGGCGCAACGGTGTCGTTCCAGAACGGCAGCACGCGGGCGACCGTGTCCTTCAGGCATTCCGTCAGCGGCACGTCGTTCGGGTCGAGCTTGGCGTAGCGCGGATCGCTGCGTTCGCTGCGCGGGTCGGTCGCTTCCAGCGCCGGCGGCGGCGTGTCGTAGCTGCGGCGCCAGATCAGCACCTGCTCGTCGCCGTACTGCTTGGCCATGTCGGCCTTGTTCAGGCCCTGCAGGCCGCCGTAGTGGCGCTCGTTGAGGCGCCAGGCGTGGCGCACCGGCAGCCAGGTGCGGTCCATCTGGTCCAGGCAGTGCCACAGCGTCCAGACGGCGCGCTTGAGCACCGAGGTGTAGGCGATGTCGAAGTCATAGCCCGCTTCCTTCAGCAACCGGCCGGCGTTCTTGGCCTGTTCGACGCCGGTGGGCGTCAGGTCCACATCGGTCCAGCCGGTGAAGCGGTTTTCCAGATTCCAGGTCGATTCGCCGTGGCGGATGAGGACGAGCTTGTACATGGGCAAGAACGCACAGGTGGTGGAAGGCGGCGGATTATCGGCTCCAGCGATAATGCTCGGCTTCGTTGAATTACACGGGATGCTTGCTTGAACTTCCTGATCGAGAACTGGTTTTTGATCGTCGCCGCGCTGGTGTCCGGCGGCATGCTGATCTACCCCCTGCTGATGTCGGGCGCCCAAGGTGGCGGCGTCAGCCCTGCCCAGGCGGTGCAGCTGCTCAACCGTGAGAAGGGCGTGCTGATCGATGTCAGCGAGCCCGAGGAGTACGCCAAGGGCCATCCGGTGGGCGCCCGCAGCATCCCCTTTGGCCAGATCGAGAGCCACAAGTCCCTGCCCTCCAACAAGGCCCTGCCGCTGGTGTTGGTGTGCCCGACGGGCGCACGCGCCGGCCGCGCTGCGGGCATGCTGCGCAAGCTGGGCTATGAGAAGGCCCAGGTGCTGGCCGGCGGCCTCAAGGCCTGGCGGGAGGCCAATTTGCCGGTGGAGAAAACTGCGTAAGCGGTTTTTGCCCGAAGGAGATTTGAAGATGGCGTCCGTGAAGATGTACACCACGCTGGTCTGCCCGTYCTGCGTGCGCGCCAAGATGCTGCTCAAGCAGCGTGGCGTCGAGCAGATCGACGAGATCCGCGTCGACCTCAACCCCGCCGAGCGCCAGGACATGATGGCCAGGACCGGCCGGCGCACCGTGCCGCAGATCTTCATCGGCGACACCCATGTCGGGGGGTGCGACGACCTCATCGCCCTCGACCAGAAGGGCGGACTGCTGCCCTTGCTCCAGGCCGCCTGATTTCAAGCCCGGGCAAGCCCCCGGCGCTTTGTCATGGGGCCTCGCCCATAATCCAGCCACCGCCCGCAGCGCGCCGCCTGCGGGCTTTTGTTTGACGCTTCGCTAGAAAGAATTCCATGGCCGACGAGATCCAAGCTGCCGCCGAAGGCACCCCCGTGTTCCAGATCCAGCGCATGTACCTGAAGGATCTGTCGCTGGAACAGCCGAACGCGCCGCACATCCTGCTGGAGCAATCGCAGCCGCAAGTCGACATCAACCTGACGCTGTCGGCCGAGAACGTCACCGACGGCATCTTCGAATGCTGCGTGACCGCCACGGTCAACACCAAGGTCGGCGACAAGACGCTGTTCCTGGTCGAAGCCAAGCAGGCCGGCATCTTCGAAATCCGCAACGTGCCGCAGGACCAGCTCGAAGGCATCCTGGGCATCGTCTGCCCGCAGATGGTCTACCCCTATCTGCGCGCCATCGTGTCCGACGTCTGCACCCGCGCCGGCTTCCCGCCCGTGCTGCTGACGGAAGTGAACTTCCAGGCCATGTTCGAGGCCCAGCAGGCGCAACGCGCGGCCCAGGGCGGCCAGGCCGTCAACTGATTTGGCCTTTTCGCTGACGACGCCCCGCCGAGTGCGGGGCGTTTTACTTGGGTGAAACTCTGCGCATGACGACGATGAAGATCAGCGTGCTCGGCGCCGGTGCCTGGGGCACTGCGCTGGCCATCCAGGCTGCGCAGGCCGGCCATGACGTCAGCCTGTGGGGGCGCGATGCGGCGGCCATCGAGCAGATGCGCGCCATCCGCCGCAATGCGGCCTATCTGCCGGACAGCGAACTGCCAGGCACCCTTGGCCTGACGGCGGATCGCAGCGCATCCATCGCCCATGCCGCCGCGGGGCTGACCATCGTCGCGACACCGATGTCCGGCCTGCGCGAGATCCTCGCCGCCCTGCCGTCCAGCCAGCGTGTGCTGTGGCTCTGCAAGGGCTTCGAGGCCGGCACGGGGCGGCTGGGCCACGAGATCGCCCGCGAACTGCAGCCGGCGATGCGCGTGGGCATCCTGTCCGGGCCCAGCTTTGCGCAGGAGGTGGCCGCGGGCCGGCCGACGGCCCTGGTCGCGGCCAGTGAGAGCAGCGAACTGGCCCAGGCTGCCGTCGACGCCTTCCATGGCGACAGGCTGCGGGTCTACACGTCCAGCGACCCGGTCGGCGTCGAGGTGGGCGGYGCCGTCAAGAACGTCATGGCCATCGCGGTCGGCGTCTGCGACGGGCTGTCGGCCGCAGCCCCGGACGCGCCGGGCCTGAACGCCCGCGCCGCCCTCATCACGCGTGGCCTGGCCGAGATGTTGCGCCTGGGCCTGGCCCTGGGTGCCAAGGCCGAGACCTTCATGGGCCTGTCCGGCCTGGGCGACCTGGTGCTGACGGCGACCGGCGACCTGTCGCGCAACCGCCGCGTCGGCCTGATGCTGGCCCAGGGCCTGGCCCTGCCGCAAATCCTGCAGCAGCTCGGCCATGTGGCCGAAGGCGTCTACAGCGCGCCGACGGTGCTGGCGCGGGCTCGCGAGGCGGGTGTCGAGATGCCCATCACCGAGGGCATGGTGGCGCTGCTGGACGGGCGCCTGCGCGTTGGCGAGGCGGTCGAGCACCTGATGGGGCGCGAGGCGCGCGCCGAATAGCTCAGCCGCCCCCGGCGTAGCCGTTCTGCCGCCAGGCCTCGAAGACCGCCACGGCCACGCTGTTGCTCAGGTTGAGGCTGCGCTGGCCCTCGCGCATCGGCAGGCGCACGCGCTGCTCGGCGGGGAAGGTCTCGCGCAGCGCGGGCGCCAGGCCGGCGGTCTCGCTGCCGAAGACGAAGTAGTCACCCGGCTGCCAGGCCACCTCGCCAAAGGGCCGGCTGCCGCGCGTCGTGAAGGCGAACAGGCGCGCCGGGTCGGGCGTCTCGGCCGCCAGGAAGGCCGCCCAGTCCGCATGGCGCTGCACGCGGGCGTACTCGTGATAGTCCAGCCCCGCGCGTTGCAGCAGCTTGTCCTCCATCGAAAAGCCCAGCGGCTCGATCAGGTGCAGGCTGCAGCCGGTGTTGGCCGCGAGCCGGATGACGTTGCCGGTGTTGGGCGGGATTTCCGGCTGGACGAGGACGATGTTGAACATCGCCGCAGTATCTCGCGCGTGCATTTGGGCCGAGCGCCGGGCCGCCCCTAGCCGGCCCGCTTGGCGATGTGCACGTGGCTCGAGGCCGCGTGCATCGCCGTCCCCTCGGGGGACCGATCAGGTTCGCCGCGTTCAGCGGCGCGAACCTGGGCGAGGGGCCTCATTCGTCGCCGGGTTCAGGGGTCCGCGCGATGACCCAGGCCTGCACGCTCATGACGCCGGCCTGCAGCAGCACGCTGGCGAGTTCGAACAGCGTCGCGCCGCTGGTCATCACGTCGTCCAGCAGGGCGACATTGGTGCCGCGCAGCCGGGCCGCTCGCAGCGGCTCGACGGCGAAGACGCCGCGCACATTGGCCGCGCGGTCCTCCAGCTTCAGGCCCGCCTGGCGCTCGTTGTGGCGCACGCGCAGCAGCAGGTCAGGCTCGCAGCGCAGGCCGCGGCGCCGCGCCAGGGCCTTGGTGAGTTCATGGGCCTGGTTGTAGCCGCGCTCGCGCAGGCGTCGATCGGACAGGGGCACGGGCAGCAGCCAGTCGGGCGCGCCCACTTCGGCTGCATTCAGCGCGGTGTTCAGCCGCTCCAGCAGGCTCTCGCGCAGCTCCAGGGCCTGGTGGTATTTGAAATGCTGCAGCAGGCCGTCCCAGGGGAAGCGGTAGTCCAGCGCCGCGACGGTGCGGTCCAGCGGCGGTGCGGCGTGCAGGCAGCGCCCGCATTGGGGGCGAGGCTTGCCGACGAGTTCGAGAGGCAGCCTGGCGGCGCAGGTCCAGCAGCGCGGCTGGGGTCGGGCGTAGAGGGCCAGGCAGGACTCGCAGATGGTCTGGTGGCTCCAGGCACGACAGACGGCGCACTGGCCCGCGCAGCGCAGCAGGACTTTCTCTATCAACGCAGGCTTGGTTGCCGACAGGGAGCGCTCGGGCATCGGCTCAATATACTGACCGCTCCATGAGTGAACCGGCATCGACCCCTACTTCAAACAAGGGGCCGCGGCCCCAGGATCTCGACGCTGAAGCCGTGCGCCACCAGACGCGCCGGCTTGCAGCCGCCGCAGAGCCGCCCTGGTTGCATGGCGAGGTTGCCAGCCGCATGGCCGAGCGCCTGACCTATATCAAGCTGCAGCCGGCGCGCGTGCTGGATGCTTCGCCCGCCCTGGGTGCCAGTGGCGAGCTGCTGCGCCTGGCCTACCCGAACGCCGAAGTGCTTTGGCATGAAGCCGACCCTGCGCTGGCGGCGCGCGCGGCTGAAAAGCGCCAGCGCAACTGGTGGCAGAAGCTGCGCGGCGCCTCGTCGGGGCAGATGGATGCGCTGCCGGCTCAGCCGGCGGTGGACCTGCTGTGGTCCAACATGGCCCTGCACGCCTGCGCCGACCTGCCGGCCCTGCTCGACGCCTGGCAGGCCAGCGTGGCGGTCGGCGGCTTCGTCATGTTCTCCTGCCTGGGCCCGGACAGCTTCGTCGAGCTGCGCACGCTGTATGCCCGCGCCGGCTGGGGCCGACCGGCCCCGGACTGGTGGGACATGCACGACATCGGCGACCTGGTGCTCAAGGCCGGCTTTGCCGATCCCGTCATGGACCAGCAGCGGCTGCGCCTGACCTGGGCCACGCCCGAAAGCCTGCTTGCCGATCTGCGCAGCCTGGGTGGCAATCTGGCACCCACCCGCTTTGCCGGTCTGCGCGGCCGCGCCTGGAAGGCCGCCCTGCTGGCCCGGCTGGAAACGCTGCGCGATGCGGACGGGCGGCTGGCGCTGACGCTGGAACTTGTTTTCGGCCATGCGTTCAAGGCCGCGCCACGCCTCACAATGGCTGCCGAGACCCATGTTTCCATCGACGCCATGCGTGCGACGCTGCGCAAGGGGCGCGAATCGGGATGAAGGGGGTGAATCCCCGGGGGCGGCCTGGGTCGTCCCTCCCGGAGCCTGGGCTAAAATCCCGCGCCGCATAGAGGGCTTTGGGGCAACACCCGGCCCAATCCACGGAACTTGCCTCCCAAATCCGGCCGTTGGGCTGGTTTGCAAGCCCCGCTCTTCAAAGAACCAAGTGACAACCATGACGATGATGAACGCACGAGTGCATAGCGCCTCACGCGCTTGGGGCCGTTGGGCCACGGCGGCGATGGCGGCCCTGGCAGCGGGCCCGGCCCTGGCGGTCAACGACCTCAAGGGCGGCCCCGGCGTCAATCAGCTCAATCTGCACGAGCCGGTCACGCGCATCGCCCACGACCAGATGTGGCTGCACAACTTCGTGATGATCGTCTGCCTGGTCATCTTCGTCGCCGTGTTCGGCGTCATGTTCTATTCCATCTTCAAGCACCGCAAGTCCAAGGGCGCGGTGTCGGCCAACTTCCACGAGAGCGTGGCCGTCGAGATCGCCTGGACCGTCGTGCCCTTCCTGATCGTCATCGGCATGGCCCTGCCGGCCACCAAGGTGGTCGTCGCGATGAAGGACACCACCAACGCCGATGTGACCATCAAGGCCACCGGCTACCAGTGGAAGTGGGGCTATGACTACCTGAAGGGCGAAGGCGAGGGCATTGGCTTCCTGGCCACGCTGGACACCGCCCAACGCGAGTCGTCCAACAGCGGCAAGCCCGAGGCGGTCGACAACTACCTGCTGAAGGTTGACAACCCGCTGGTGGTGCCGGTGGACAAGAAGGTCCGCATCATCACGACGGCCAACGACGTCATCCACGCCTGGATGGTGCCGGCCTTCGGCGTCAAGCAGGATGCCATCCCCGGCTTCGTGCGCGACACCTGGTTCAAGGCCGAGAAGATCGGTGACTACTACGGCCAGTGCGCCGAGCTGTGCGGCAAGGAACACGCCTACATGCCCATCCACGTGAAGGTCGTGTCCGCCGAGGACTACACCAAGTGGGTGGATGGCAAGAAGAAGGAAATCGCCGCCAAGGCCGACGACCCGAACAAGGTCTGGGAACAGGCCGCCCTGGTCGCCCGTGGCGAGAAGGTCTACGCCGCCAACTGCGCGGTCTGCCACAAGGCCGATGGCTCCGGCGCCGGCCCGATCAAGCCGCTGGACAAGTCGCCCGTGGTGCTGGCCGAAGACAAGCTGCAGCAGATCAACGTCGTGCTGAACGGCCGCATGGACAAGGGCATGCCCGCCTGGAAGCAGCTCAGCGACACCGACATCGCCGCCGTGATCACATACACGAAGAACAGCTGGTCCAACAAGACGGGTCAGACGGTGCAGCCGGCCGAAGTGCTGGCCGCCCGCAAGTAATCGACCGAACGCCGAATCAGAGGAAATCACATGAGTGCAGTGCTCCCCCCCCACGGCGCGGTCGGTGGCCATGACGGCCACGCCCACGATCACGACCATCACGACGATCACCATGCACCCCACGGCTGGCGCCGCTGGGTGTTCGCGACCAACCACAAGGACATCGGCACCCTCTACCTGCTGTTCTCCTTCACGATGCTGATGATCGGCGGCATCCTGGCCCTGTGCATCCGCGCGGAGTTGTTCCAGCCCGGCCTGCAGTTCTTCAACCCGGAACTCTTCAACCAGTTCACGACCATGCACGGTCTGATCATGGTGTTCGGCGCCATCATGCCGGCCTTCGTCGGCTTCGCGAACTGGATGATCCCGCTGCAGATCGGCGCCGCCGACATGGCCTTCGCGCGGATGAACAACTTCAGCTTCTGGCTGCTGATCCCCGCGGCCCTGATGCTGGTCGGCAGCTTCTTCATGCCGGGCGGTGCCCCCGCCGCGGGCTGGACGCTGTACGCGCCGCTGACGCTGCAGATGGGCCCGTCGATGGACGCCGGCATCTTCGCGATGCACATCATGGGCGCCTCGTCCATCATGGGCTCCATCAACATCATCGTGACCATCCTCAACATGCGCGCCCCCGGCATGACGCTGATGAAGATGCCGATGTTCTCGTGGACCTGGCTGATCACCGCCTATCTGCTGATCGCCGTCATGCCCGTGCTGGCTGGCGCCATCACGATGACGCTGACCGACCGCCACTTCGGCACCGCCTTCTTCAACCCGGCTGGCGGCGGCGACCCGGTCATGTACCAGCACATCTTCTGGTTCTTCGGCCACCCCGAGGTCTACATCATGATCTTGCCGGCCTTCGGCATCATCAGCCAGATCGTGCCGGCCTTCGCCCGCAAGCGCCTGTTCGGCTATGCGTCCATGGTGTATGCGACGGCGTCGATCGCCATCCTGTCCTTCATCGTGTGGGCCCACCACATGTTCGTGACCGGCATGCCGGTGACGGGCCAGCTGTTCTTCATGTACGCGACCATGCTGATCGCCGTGCCCACGGGCGTGAAGATCTTCAACTGGTTGGCGACGATGTGGCGCGGTTCGATGACCTTCGAGACGCCGATGCTGTTCGCCGTCGGCTTCATCTTCGTGTTCACGATGGGCGGCTTTACCGGCCTCATCCTGGCCATGGCGCCGGTCGACATCCAGCTGCAGGACACCTACTACGTCGTGGCCCACTTCCACTACGTGCTGGTGGCGGGTTCGCTGTACGGCATGTTCGCCGGTTACTACTACTGGGCGCCGAAGTGGACCGGCGTGATGTATTCGGAGACGCGCGGCAAGATCCATTTCTGGGGCTCGCTGATCTTCTTCAACATCACCTTCTTCCCGATGCACTTCCTGGGCCTGGCCGGCATGCCACGTCGCTATGCCGACTACCCGATGCAGTTCGCCGACTTCAACATGATCGCGTCCATCGGCGCCTTCGGCTTCGGTCTGATGCAGGTCTACTTCTTCCTGTTCGTGGTTGTCCCGGCGATGCGCGGCAAGGGTGAGAAGGCGCCGCAGAAGCCCTGGGAAGCCGCTGAAGGCCTGGAGTGGGAAGTGCCGTCGCCGGCCCCTTTCCACACCTTCGAGACCCCGCCCAAGCTGAATGCTTCGGCCACGAAGATCGTCGCTTGATCGTCATGACGCCCGAACAGCGCAAGGCCAACCGCCGACTGGGTTTGATCCTGTTGTCGATCGCCCTCGTCTTTGGCGTCGGCTTCGTCGCCAAGATGGTGATGCTGGCCCACTGACATGCGCTTCCTGGCTGCACTTCACCGCGACAACCGCCAGCTCGTCTCGAAGCTGGCGGTGATCGTCGCGCTGATGTTCGGCTTTGGCTATGCACTGGTGCCGCTGTACAGGGCGATCTGCAATGCCCTGGGCATCAACGTGCTGTCGCTGGCCGAACGCCAGACGGCGCTGGCCGGCAAGGGCATCGCCGATGGCAATGGCCAGGTCGATTTCAGCCGTGAGATCACGGTCGAGTTCGACACCAACGCCCGCGGCCCCTGGGACTTCAAGCCGGCGGTGCGCCACCTGACGGTGCATCCGGGTGAGCTGACCCAGGTCATGTACGAGTTCCGCAACAAGCAGGACCGCACCATGGCCGCGCAGGCTATTCCCAGCTATGCGCCCATGCAGGCCAGCGCGCATTTCAACAAGCTGGAATGCTTCTGCTTCAACGAGTACACCTTGAAGCCGGGCGAGAGCAAGCAGTGGCCGGTCGTGTTCGTCATCGACCCCAAGCTGCCCAAGGATGTGAAGACCATCACCCTGTCCTATACCTTCTTCGAGGTGGCGGGCAAGGGCGGTGTGAAGTTGGGCCAGGCGCCCAAGGCCATGGGAGCGGCGCTGTGAGCGAACCCGGTCAGGATCTGAAGGAAGCGGTGGGCCGCAAGGCCTCGTTCGCCCAGACGATCTCGGCCGTGGCCTGGAGTTTTTTCGGCGTGCGCCGGGGCCGGGACCATGAGAGAGACATGGCCAAGCTCAACCCGGTGCATGTATTGATCGCGGGCGTGCTTGGCGCCGCCCTGTTTGTATTGGTGCTGGTGCTGCTGGTCCGTTGGGTCATCAGCAGTGGCGTGGCGGGGGCCTGAGGGCCCGCGCCGCAACAAAGTTCAGAACGAGCGAGTACTAGGAGAACAATATGTCGGCAGCGACTTCCCCGGGCAAAGCCCCGTACTACTTCGTCCCGGCGCCTTCGCGGCATCCGGTGCTGGCCGCCACCGGCCTGTTCTTCGTCATCCTCGGCGCCGGCCAATGGGTCAACGGCCACGGCTGGGGCATGTACTCGCTGTTCGGCGGCCTGGCCTTCTGGGCCTTCGTGCTGCAGCAGTGGTTCCGCCAGGCCATCGGCGAGAGCGAGGGCGGCCTCTACAGCGACCGCATCGACGTCTCCTTCCGCTGGAGCATGGGCTGGTTCATCTTTTCGGAGGTGATGTTCTTCGCCGCCTTCTTCGGCGCACTGGGCTGGGCCCGCCTGTACTCGGTGCCGGTGCTCGGCAGCCTGGAGAACGCGCTGCTGTGGCCCGACTTCAAGGCCGTCTGGCCCAGCACCGCGCCCGGCTTCACCGCCGCGCCGGCCGGTACCGTCGAAGCCTTCAGCACCATGGGTCCGTGGCCCATCCCGACGATCAACACCGCGCTGCTGCTGACCTCGGGCGTCACGCTGACCATCGCCCACCACGCGCTGATCGCCGGCAACCGCGCCAAGACGATTGCCTGGATGTGGATCACCGTCATCCTGGGCGCGACCTTCCTGGGCTTCCAGGCCTATGAATACCACCACGCCTACACCGAGCTCAACCTCAAGCTGAACTCCGGCATCTACGGCTCGACCTTCTTCATGCTGACCGGCTTCCACGGCTTCCACGTCTGCGTGGGCGCCCTGATGCTGCTGTTCATCACCATCCGCCTGATGAAGGGCCACTTCACGCCCGAGCGCCACTTCGGCTTCGAAGGCGCGGCCTGGTACTGGCACTTCGTCGACGTGGTCTGGCTGGGCCTGTACGTCATCGTCTACTGGCTGTGACGTCACCGCAATGAGAAAGCGCCGCAGTCGCGGCGCTTTTTTTATGCACTCTTCACTGGCAGGCCCGTGGGCTGTATCCACCCCATCTTCCAGCTCAGCAGGATGATGAGGAACAGCGCCACCGACACGCCGACACGCACCGTCAGCGCCTTTGCCATATTGGGGCTGCGCTTGTTGCCGCCCTTGCGCAGCATGAAGAAGCCCGCTGCAGCCAGCGCGCCGAGGATGCCGATGAAGGCGATCAGGATCACGAATTTCATGGTGTCGAATTATCCGCTCGGGGTCCCCGCATGACCGGCAGACGCTGGCTGGTGCTGTTGGCGGCCTTGCTGGGTGCCGCGCTGACGGCGCGGCTGGGTGCCTGGCAGCTCGACCGCGCCGCGCAGAAGATCGCACTGCAGGCGGCCATCGACACCGAAGCCGTCAAGCCCGCCATCGACAACGCCGCCCTGGGCGGTGCGGGGCCGTTGCATCGCCGCGTGGCGCTGCGCGGCACCTGGCTCGCAGAGCGCACCGTCTGGCTGGACAACCGACCCATGGACGGCCACGCGGGCTTCTTCGTCGTGACGCCGCTGCTGCTCGCGGGCCGCAGCGAAGCCATCCTCGTGCAGCGTGGCTGGGCGCCGCGCAACCAGCGCGACCGCCAGCAGCTGCCGCCGCTGGTCACGCCCGTGGGCGAGGTCGTCGTGGAGGGCCGGCTGGCGGCGTCACCGTCGAGGCTTTTCGAGCTCGGCGAAGGCTCGTCCGGCGCGATCCGGCAAAATCTCGACCCTGCGGCCTTCGCCGTCGAGTCGGGCCTGAGGCTGCTGCCGCTGACCGTCGTCCAGACCGCCCCGGCCGACGATGGCCTGTTGCGCCACTGGCCGGCACCCGATCTCGGCCTGCAAAAACACTATGGCTATGCCTTTCAATGGTTCGCGCTCTGCGCGCTGATCGTCGGTCTCTATGTCTGGTTCCAACTCGTCCGCCCCCGGCTCCGCAAGCAGCCGTGATCCCATGACGCCGCTGAGCTTCGCGGTGCACAGCCTGCCCGACCCGCGCGCGGTGCCGCAGCAGCGCGCCGGCCGCTGGAAGATGCTGCTCGTGCTGGCCATGTGCGCCGCGCCGGTGGTCGCGTCCTACTTCACCTTCTACGTCATCAAGCCCAGCGGTTCGGCCTATGGCGAGCTGATCGCGCCCGCCGTCGACATGCCCACCGACCTGCCGCTGACCGATCTGCAGGGGCGCCCGGTGGCGCCGGCTGCACTGCGTGGCCAGTGGCTGCTGGCCGTCGTGCAGGGTTCCGACTGCCCGGCGGCCTGCGAACGCCAGCTCTTCGTGCAGCGCCAGCTGCGCGAGATGCTGGGCAAGGAGCGCGCGCGCGTCGACAAGCTCTGGCTCATTCCCGACACCGGCATGCCGCGCGCCGAGGTCATGGCGGCCATCAGCCAGAAGGGCGCCGAGGTCACCGTGCTGCGCGTGCCGGCCGAGCGCCTCGCGGCCTGGCTGCAGCCTGCGGTGGGCAAGGCGGCCAGCGATCATTTCTACGTCATCGACCCGATGAACCGCTGGATGGAGCGCGCGCCGGCCGAACCCGAGCCCAAGAAGCTCAAGGCCGACCTCGACAAGCTGCTGAAGGCCAGCGCCTTCTGGGACACCGCGGGAAGATGAACGTGCCCCTCGCCCAATCTCGCCCCGCTGAACGCGGGCGAGCCCGGTCGGTCTTGCAGACCGCGCTGCGGCATGAGCTGCAGCTCTTCGGCAGGCACATGCCGCCCGCTGGGCGCCATGTGTCCGGCCTCAGCCCCCGCGGGGACGGCGATGCATGCGGCATCGAGCCGCATGCACATCGCCAGCGCGGGCCGGCTAGGGAGCGGCCCGGCGCTCGGCCCGGAATGCCCGGGGTACCGAGATGAACGAGCTGCTGCTCCCGCTCGGCCAGGTCGCCGCCATCGGCGGTGCGGTCGCCCTTGGTCCGCTGCTGTGGTGGCGCCAGCGCTCGCGCAGCGCGACGCCGGCGGGGCGGCTGCGCGCGCTGACGCTGCTGACGCTGTTCCTGACCTTCGACCTCATCGTCTTCGGCGCCTTCACGCGCCTGACCGATTCGGGCCTGGGCTGCCCCGACTGGCCGGGCTGCTACAGCGCCGCCAGCCCGGTCGGTGCCCACGGCCACATCGAGGCCGCCCAGGCCGCGATGCCGACCGGCCCGGTCACGCATGGCAAGGCCTGGATAGAGATGGTCCACCGCTACCTGGCCAGCGGCGTCGGCCTGCTCATCCTCGTCATGGCGGTGTTGAGCTGGCGGCTGAAGCGTCATGATCGAACCGCCGCGCCTTCGCCCTGGCTGCCGACGCTGACGCTGGTCTGGGTCTGCGTGCAGGGCGCCTTTGGCGCGCTGACGGTCACGATGAAACTCTTCCCGGCCATCGTCACCCTGCACCTGTTGTTCGGCATGGGCCTGCTGATGCTGCTGGCCTGGCAGCACGAGGCCTACGAGCCGCGCCCGCTGCGGCTGCCGGCGGCGCTGCGGCTCGGCGTCGCGGCCGTGCTGCTGCTCGCCCTCGCTCAGGTCGCCCTCGGCGGCTGGGTCAGCACCAATTACGCGGTGCTGGCCTGTGATGAGTTCCCGACCTGCCACGGCGGCCAGTGGTGGCCGCAGCTGGACTTCGCCCAGGGCTTCCAGCTCTGGCGCGAGCTGGGCCAGCGCGCCGACGGCGGCTGGCTGGGCTTCGAGGCGTTGGCCGCCATCCACATGGCCCATCGCATCGGCGCGGGCTTCGTTTTCGCGGCCATCCTGGCGCTGGCCTGGGCGCTGCATCGGCATGCCTCGAACTGGTCACGCTGGCTGCTCGCCGCTGCCGGCTGGCAGCTCGCCTCGGGCCTGTCCAATGTCGTGCTCGACTGGCCTATCGTGGCTGCCCTGGCCCACACCGCCGGCGCCGCCGTGCTGCTCGCCCTGCTCACCACCTTGCTCGCGCGCCTGAGGGCGCAAACTTGACCATGGCTTCCACGTCCACCGCCAGCGCCTTCGTGCACAGCCCGCGCTGGCAGCAGTTCTACCAGCTGACCAAGCCGCGTGTCGTCCAGCTCATCGTCTTCTGCGCCGCCATCGGCATGGCCCTGGCCGTGCCCGGCCTGCCGTCGCTGGCCCAGGGCCTGACCATGCTCGCGGCAATAGCCGGCATCTGGCTGGTGGCCGGCGCGGCGGCGGCCTTCAACTGCCTGATCGAGGATGGCATCGACGCGCGCATGAAGCGCACCGCCTGGCGCGCCACGGCCAAGGGCGAGCTCAGCCGCCCGCAGACGCTGGCCTTCTCGGCCGCACTGTGCGCGATCGGCATGGCGCTGCTGGGCTTCTACGTCAACGTGCTGACGATGTGGCTGACCTTCGCCACCTTCATCGGTTATGCCGTCATCTACACCGTCATCCTGAAGCCGATGACGCCGCAGAACATCGTCATCGGCGGCGCGTCGGGCGCCATGCCGCCGGTGCTGGGCTGGGCCGCGCTGCGCGGCGACCTCGGCCCCGAGCCCTGGTTGCTCTGCCTCATCATCTTCCTGTGGACGCCGCCGCACTTCTGGGCGCTGGCGCTGTACCGCGCCGAGGACTACGCCCGCGCCGGCCTGCCCATGCTGCCGGTGACCCACGGCAACGACTACACGCGGCTGCAGATCCTGCTCTACACCTGGGTGCTGTTCGCGGCCACGCTGCTGCCCTTCCTGACCGGCATGAGCGGCTGGTTCTACCTGGCCAGCGCCATCATCCTGGGCCTGGGCTTCTGCGGCTATGCCTTCAGGCTGTGGCGCTCGTATTCGGAGATGCTGGCAAGGCGGACCTTCTGGTTCTCCATCTGGCATCTGTCGCTGCTGTTTGCGGCCTTGTTGATCGACCACTACATCGCATGAACACCCGTCGCTTCGCGCTGGCCGCGCTGATCACCTTCGCTCTCGCCGGCTGCCAGAAGTCCGGCCCCGACAAGCTGGCCTTCAAGGGCATCGACCTGACCGGCGCCGAATACGCGAGGACGCTGAACCTGAGCGACCAGGACGGCCGCGCCCGGTCGCTGGCCGACTTCAAGGGCAAGGTGCTGGTGGTCTTCTTCGGCTACACCCAATGCCCCGACGTCTGCCCGACGACGATGGCCGAGGTCGCCGAGGTCAAGCGCAGCCTGGGTGCCGATGGCGACAAGGTGCTGGGCGTCTTCGTCACCATCGACCCGGAGCGCGACACGGCCCAGTTGCTGAAGGCCTATCTGGCCAGCTTCGACCCGAGCTTCGTCGGCCTGCGTGGCAGCGAGGAGCAGACCCAGGCCGCGGCCAAGGAGTTCAAGGTCTTCTTCGCCAGGGTGCCGGGCAAGACGCCCGAGACCTACACGATGGACCACACGGCGGCGAGCTTCATCTTCGACACCGAGGGCCGCGTGCGCGTCTACGCCCGCTACGGCGCCGGCGCCCAACCGCTGGCGGACGACATCAAGCTGCTGCTGGCCGAGGCCTCCTCCGGCAAGAAATGAAAAAAGGCCCCGCGAGGGGCCTTTTGTTTGGCGCACCGCAAGCTCAGGCGGTTTCAGTCAGCGCCTTCTTCATCTTCTTCATCGCCGCCACTTCGATCTGGCGGATGCGCTCGGCCGACACGCCGTACTCGGCGGCCAGCTCATGCAGCGTCATGCCGCCCGAGGTGTCGTCGTTCACCTTCAGCCAGCGCTCCTCGACGATGCGGCGGCTGCGCGGGTCCAGTACCTCCAGCGCGCGCTGGATGCCGTCGCCGGCCAGCGCATCGCGCGAGCGGGCCTCGATGACGCGGGTCGGCTCATGGCTGTCGTCGGCGAGGTAGGCGATGGGCGCAAAGCTCTCGCCTTCGTCGTCGGTCTGCGGCTCCAGCGCCACATCGCCGCCCGACATGCGGGTCTCCATCTCCAGCACTTCCTCGCGCTTGACGTTCAGCGTGCTGGCCACATGGGCCACTTCGGCTTCGGTCAGCGTGTTGCGGTGCGTCGCAGCGTCGGGATTGCCGGCCTTGAGCTGGTGCTTCATCGAGCGCAGGTTGAAGAACAGCTTGCGCTGGGCCTTGGTCGTCGCGACCTTGACCATGCGCCAGTTCTTCAGGATGTACTCGTGGATCTCGGCCTTGATCCAGTGCATGGCGTAGCTCACCAGGCGCACGCCCTGGTCGGGGTCGAAGCGCTTGACGGCCTTCATCAGGCCGACATTGCCTTCCTGGATCAGGTCGCCCTGGGGCAGGCCATAGCCCATGTACTGGCGGGAGATGGCCACCACCAGGCGCAGATGCGACAGCACCAGGCGACCGGCGCCTTCCAGGTCGCCCTTGTCGCGCAGGCTGCGCGCAGCGGAACCTTCTTCTTCGGCGGTCAGCAGCGGCAGGCGATTGACGGCGGAGATGTATGCGTCCAGATTGCCCAGCGAGGGCACGAGGGCCCAGGGGTCGCGGACGGCAATGGCAGAAGAGGCGGACATCGTCATGAATCCTTGCTAAACCGCGGCGCGGGATGCCGCGGTGAGCAGGATATTAGCACTCTGGTTTGATGAGTGCTAAGACCAGTCGTGCATCCGGTGGAATGCAATGTTTCCAACGGTGAAACAGTCAGCGATCGCTAACTTTCAGCCGAATTTGGCTAGTCGACGAGGCCGAAATCCGGGCTTTTGATCATCGCCTCGATGTCCAGCAGGATGAGCATGCGCTCGCCGAGCTTGCCCAGGCCGGTGATGAAACGGGCGTCCAGGGCGGCCGCCACTTCGGGGCGGGGCTTGATCTCGTCGGCGCTGAGTTCCAGCACGTCGGAGACCGAGTCCACCACGACGCCGACGACGCGGTTGGCCACGTTCAGCACGATGACGACGGTGAAGGCGTTGTATTCGCCGGCCTGACCGAGGCGGATGCGCAGGTCGACGATGGGCACGATGACGCCACGCAGGTTGACGACGCCCTTGACGAAGGCCGGCGCATTGGCAACCCGGGTGGGCGGCTCATAGGAGCGGATTTCCTGCACGCGCAGGATGTCGAGGCCGTATTCCTCCTCGGCGATGCGGAAGGTCAGGAACTGGCGGCCATTGGTACGTGCCAGGGCCTGCACGGCCTGGGCACCGGTGCTGGGAACGAGGTCTGTGGAACTCATCGGGCGCTGATGCGTGTTGGGGTCTGGGCCCTCATTCTGCCCCCGCCAGGCCGCCTCCTGCCGCCAACAATTCGTCGACCAGGGCCAGCAATTCACGCACGTCCAGCGGCTTGGTCAGGTAGTGCTGGGCGCCCGCCACCTGGGCCGCGGCGATCTGCTCCGGCTGGGCATTGGCGGAAACGACGATGACGGGCGGCAGCGTCCGGCCCAGGTCGCGCATGCGGCTCAGCAGCGTCAGCCCGTCGCCATCGGGCAGTTGCCAGTCCAGCAGCAGCAGGGCCGGCGGGCGCTCGCGCAGCGCGCGCAAGCCCGCTTCCACGGTCGGGGCGATCTCCAGCTCGATCCCCGGGCGCTGGTCCAGGATGCCGCGCATGACCTCGGCATTGAGCGGGTTGTCCTCCACATAGAGCAGGCGCCGCTGCGGGCTGGCGCGCGGACTGGTCGGCTCGTCGGGGGGCGCCTCGCGGCTCGCCAGCGCGGCGGGAGCGCCGCTGGCCGGCAGGCGCAGCACGAAGCAGGCCCCCGGGCCGTCCTGCTCTTCGGCGCGCAGGCTGCCGTCCATCATCTCGGCCAGGCGCTGGCTGATGACCAGGCCGATGCCGGTGCCGGGCAGGCCGCTGCGTTCACGGCCGAGGCGGTTGAAGGGCTGGAAGAGGGCGGCGCGCTGCTCGGCGGTGAGGCCGAGGCCGGTGTCGCGCACGGCGATCTCGACCCAACCCGGCTCCCAGCTGCGCGCCTCGATGCTGACGCTGCCGCCCGGGCGGTTGTACTTGACCGC
Organism: Roseateles sp. P1_C1_2; assembly: GCF_056406535.1. Lineage (NCBI taxonomy): Bacteria > Pseudomonadati > Pseudomonadota > Betaproteobacteria > Burkholderiales > Sphaerotilaceae > Roseateles > Roseateles sp. P1_C1_2. Next base: position 70,909 of record NZ_JBFUAB010000009.1, on the reverse strand, counting down.
GTTGCTGAGCAGATTGGTCAGGATCTGCGTGACCCGCGTCGGGTCGCCCACCAGGCGCACGGCCGCGGGGTCGACGCGCTGGCTGATGGCCAGACCGCGCTCGGCCGCCTGGCCCTGCACCAGCGCCAGCGCGCGGGCGAGCAGCGGCGGCAGCTCCAGCAGCACCGGCTCCAGGCGCAGCGAGCCGGCCTCGATGCGCGACAGGTCCAGGGTGTCGTTGATCATCTCCAGCAGATGCCAGCCGGCCTGGGCGATCTGCTGGGCGCGCACGCGCTGGCTGGGCGGCAGCGGCTCGCTCGCGTCCATCTGCATCAGCTGCGTGAAGCCGAGGATGGCGTTCATCGGCGTGCGCAGCTCATGGCTCATGCGCGACAGGAACTCGTTCTTGGCCTGGTTGGCCGCTTCGGCGGCCTCGCGGGCGCGGTCCAGTTCCTCGATGCGCAGTTGGTCGGTAATGTCCTCGACGACGCCCACCAGGCGGTGGGGCCGGCCGTCGGCGCCGCGCAGCAGGCTGACCAGCACGCGCGCATGGGCCAGGCTGCCGTCCGGGCGGACGTAGCGCTTCAGCCGCCGGTAGTAGGGGATCTCGCCACGCATCAGTCGGCGCGCCAGGCGGATGTCCTCGCGGCGGTCGTCGGCATGCGTCACGTCGATGGAACGCTGGCGCATCAGCGCCTCGGCCGTATAGCCGATCAGGTTGCAGAAGTGCGCATTGACCTCCTGGAAGCCGCCGTTGAGGTCGGTGAAGGCAATGCCGATGGGCGCGGTCTCGAAGATGCTGTGAAAGCGCTGCTCGCTCTGGCTCAGCGCGCGCTCGCCCTGGGTGCGGCTGGCCACCTCGCGCTCCAGCGCCGCCGTGCGCTCCCGCACCAGGGCCTCGACATGCTGGGTGCGGCCCGACATCAGCAGCAGCAGCGCCCCCACCATGGCCGTGGCCAGCAGGCCGACGAGGGCGAAGGCCCAGCTGCGCCCCGGCGCCTGCACCAGGCCGGGCAGGTCGTAGACGCGCACCTCCCATTGCCGGCCGCCGAATTCCAGCGGCAGCTTGACCAGGGGCAGGGTGGCATCGTCGCCGCGCTGCACCGCCTCGCAGCCCACGCGGCCGCCCAGGCGCGGGAAGAGGGCGCCGGGCTCCAGGTCGACGAGGCAGGCGGCGAGGTGTTCGGGCCAGTTGGCTGACAGGCGTGACAGCAGCAGGTCCGGGCGCAGCGTCGCGAAGACGACGCCGTCCAGGGCCTGCTCGCTCGGCGCGGCGCTGCCGCGGTAGAGCGGCTGGTAGACCACGACGCCGAGCGCCGCCTCCTTGTCCTGCGATAGCTGGAAGCCCGCCGATGCGAGCGGCCGCCCGAGGCTCGCGGCCTTCTCGATGGCGGCGCGGGCGCCGGGAATGGTGCGCACATTGATGCCCAGCGCGCCGGCATTGCGCGACAGCGGCTCGATGAGGCGGATGGCCAGCATGTCCTCGTCCGGCGGCGGGCGCAGGTCGCCGGCGCGCAGGCGGTCGCGCGCCTGGTAGCCGCCGGGGAAGGCGTCGGCCGCGGCCGCGGCGTTGAAGCGGTCGACGTCGGCGCGCGCGACGCGCAGCGTCAGGCCGAGGGCAATCAGCGGGCTTTCCTCGGTCAGGAAGCCACGCGTGGCGCGGGCGAACTCGTCGCGCGTCGGCCGCGGCTTGACCTTGACGAGGCCGTGCACGCCCTCCAGCGCCAGCAGCGGCTCGCGCAGGCGGCCGGCCAGGTCCTGGGCCGCGCTCGTCGCGTCGCGCGTGAAGTCGGCGCGGTTGCGCTGACGGTCCCATTCCATCGTGGCTGCCACACCCAGGCCGACCATCAGCGTGGTCAGCAGCATGGGCAGGCCGACGCTGAAGCGCCGCGTCGCCCAGGCCGCGCGTGGCTGGCCGATCAGGGCCAGCGTGATCGGCGTGGCGATCAGCACGCCCATCAGGTCGCCGGTCCACCACACCGTCCAGACCAGCGTGGCCTGCGCCGTCGAGATGACGCCGAACACCTTGAGCAGCAGCGTCGCGCAACTCGGGCTGATGCAGCCGGCCAGCGCCGCCGCCGCCAGATAACCAGCGATCTCGCGCGGCGAGGCCAGCACGAGCGGGCGGCCGCACCAGCGCCTCACCAGCAGCGTGCCCACCACCGCCTGGGTGGCGGCACCCAGGCCGATGCCCAGGGCCAGCGGCAGCACGCCGGCCTGTTCGTTCATCGTCGTGGCCTGCACGATGAAGGAGCCCAGGGCCACGGCTGGCGTGTAGCGCAGGCCCCAGACCAGCAGCACCGCCAGGCCCCAGCCGGCTGCCGGGTAGATGGGCGCCACCTGGTAGGGCGGCAGCACCATCAGCAGGCCCAGCCGGGCCAGCAGGTAATAGACGCCGACGACGGCCGCCGACAGCGCCAGATAGCGACCGATTTCGCGGGCGCGTGCGAGGCTCATTCGGCCTGGGCCTCCCTCAGCGTCTGCACGACGGGCCGCTGCAGCACGCCGCGCAGGCTCCACCAGCCGGCGCTCCACGCCAGCAGCGCACCGCAGACGGCGCTGATCAGCGGCACCCACGGCTTCATATGCCATTCGAATTCGAAGACGAAGCGCGCCAGCAGGGCCGCCAGCACCAGGGCCACGGCGCCGGCCAGGAAGCCGGCCAATGCGCCCACACCCAGCAGCTCGGCACGCTGCACCTGGGCCAGCAGGCGCGACGGTGCGCCCAGGGCCCGCATCAGCCCGAACTCCCGCGTGCGCGCCTCGCGCGTGCTGCCTACGGCCGCCAGCAGCACGACGAGACCGGTCGCCAGCGTGAAGCCGAACAGGAACTGCACGGCCTGGATGACCTGGTCCAGCACGCCCTGCACCTGGTTGAGCTGGGCCGACACGTCGATGACGGTCAGGTTGGGAAATTGCCGCGCCAGCTCGCGGTCCAGCTTGCTGGCAGCTGGGCTGCGGTAGGCGGCGATCTGCGTGGACGGCAGCTCGGGCAACTCGGCCTTCTCGAACAGCACGAAGAAATTGACGCGCATGGACGACCAGTCGACCTTGCGCAGGCTGGTGATGCGGCCCTGCACGGGCTGGCCGGCGATGTCGAAGGCCAGCGTGTCGCCGAGCTTGAGCCCCAGCGTCGTCGCCAGCCCTTCCTCGACGCTCAGGCCCGTCTCATCGGGCTTGGCATCGCCCCAGCGGCCGCTGGTGATCTGGTTGTGGGCCGGCATGTCGGCTGTGTGGCTGAGGTTGAACTCGCGCTCGGCCAGGCGTTGGGCGCGCTCTTCGGCAAAGCGCTTGGCCTGCACCGGCTCGCCGTTGATCGCCGTCAGGCGGCCGCGGATCATCGGGTACCAGTCGAAGCCCTTCACGCCGGCGTCGGTCAGCGTCTTGCGGAAGGCCTCGCCCTGGTCGGGCTGGATGTTGATGACGAAGCGGTCGGGTGCCGCGGCCGGCGTGGCGCGGCGCCAGCTGTCGATGAGGTCGGTGCGCAGCAGCACCAGCAGGGCCAGGGCCAGCAGGCCGATGGCCAGCGAGGCCACCTGCATGACGGCGAAGCCCGGCCGCGCGGCGACCTGGCGCGTGGCCAGCAGCAGCCAGCGCGGCACGCCGGTGCCGCTGACGTTGACCGGCACGAGGCGGCGCAGCAGCCACACCGCGCACCAGGCCAGCAGCGCGAACAGCAGCACCGCGCCCGCAAAGCCCGCGGCCGCGATGGCGCCCAGCTTGATGTCGCCGGCCAGCACGACGAGGATGGCCGCGAGGCCGGCCACGCCCGCGCCCAGCACGAGGATGGAGCCGGCCTTGGGCGCGCCCAGGTCGCGGCGGATGACGCGCAGCGGCGGCACGGCCGCCAGCTGCAGTACCGGCGGCAGGCCGAAGCCCAGCAGCAGCGACAGGCCCAGCCCCAGGCCGAGCAGGGCCGGCCAGACGCTGGGCGGCGGCAGGTTGACGTCGATCAGCCCGGCCAGCAGCGACACGAAGACCTGGTGCAGCGCCAGGCCGCCGAGCACGCCGACGGCGCTGGCGCTCAGGCCGGCGAGCAGGAACTCCAGTCCATAGGCCCAGGCGATGCGGCGCTGCGGCTGGCCGAGCACGCGCAGCATGGCGCAGTCGTCCAGATGGCGCGCCGCGAAGTCGCGTGCGGCCAGCGCCACGGCGACGGCCGCGAGCAGCGCCGACAGCATGGCCACCAGGCGCAGGAAGCGCGCCGCGCGGTCCAGCGTCTGGCGCATCTCGGGGCGGCCGGACTCGAGCGATTCCAGGCGTACGCCGCGCAGCTTGTCCTTCTCGACGAGCTGTTCGGCACCCGCCACGAAGCGCGCCACCGCGCCGGGCGTCGCGCCCGGGCCGGGCACGACGGCCATGCGGTAGGTCAGGCGGCTGGCCGGTTGCACGAGGTGGGTGGCGGCCAGGTCGGCTTCGGCCAGCAGCGCGCGCGGCGCGAAGTTCATGAAGCCGGCGCCGCGGTCGGGTTCGGTGTCGATCAGCGCGGCCAGCTTCAGCTGGGCGTCGCCGAGCAGCAGCGTGTCGCCGAGCTTGAGCCCCAGGCCGTCGGCCACGGCCGGGTCGACCCAGACCTCGCCCGGGGCGGGTGCGCCGCTGCGGCCGGGCAGGGCCTCGCGCAGCTTGATGCTGCCGCGCAGCGGGTAGCCCGTGCCGACCGCCTTCACGGCCACCAGCCGGCTCTCGCCACCATGGGCTTCATCGCTGCGCGCCATGCTGGGGAAGGTGGCGCTGCGCACGGTGGTCAGGTTCTGGGTGGCCGCCAGGTCGACGAGGGCCTGGGCCGTCGGCTGGTCGCTGGCGACGACGGCATCACCGCCGAGCAGCTTGGCGGCGTCACGGCGCAGGCCCTGGTCGAGGCGATCGGACAGGAAGGCCACGGCGCACAGTGCGGCGACCGCGAGGGCCACGGCCAGCATCAGCAGGCGCAGCTCGCCGGCCCGCCAATCCCGCAGCAACTGGCGCCAGGCGACAGCCAAGGTGGTGGGCGGACGCGAAACAGCAGGGGACGTCATGCGAGCGACTGTAGCCGTGCAGACCTGCGCTGATGAACGTATGGGGCCGTTTTGGCCGCGGTGGAGCGGGATGCGGGAATCGAACCCGCGGCTCTAGCTTGGGAAGCTAGGGTATTGCCACTATACGAATCCCGCGCTCGGTCCGCATTCTAGAGGCGCTCCGCGCACCCCGTCCTCCATCGGCAGGATGGACGGCGGACGCGGCTTCGGGCCACAGTGCCGCAACCTAGCTGCCGGCCACCCCATGAGCGACCCCGTACCGCCCAACGCCCTGGACACCTTCATCAAGTACGCCGCGCCCTTGCTCGCCATCGCGACGGCGGGCCTGTCGTTCTACGTGGCCATCACGACGCGCGAGACCAACCAGCGGCTCGCCGCCACGCAGGCCGCTTCCAGCGAACTCAAGCTCAACAGCGAGCGCTACGACCTCGCCCCCCGCCTCGTGGCCGAGCTGGGTGCGCAGAACGCCGCCGAGTTCGCCGCCACCGTGCGGCAGCAGCAGATGCCGATGAAGGTGCTGGATGCGGCGCTGGAGAGCCAGCTGGTCGAAGGCAGCAAGAACTGGGCGGCCGGGCGTCACCTGATGACGGGGGCGGGCCCGACCGGCCTGTACCTGCGCCAGATCGTCTACGTGAAGCTCAGCAACCTGGGCAAGACGGCCACCAGCGACCTCAAGCTCGTCGTGCGCCAGAAGGATTTCGGCCTCACCGGTAACGGCACCCAGCTCAAGCGCTACGGGGAGCTGGACACGCAGGGCGACGGCTGGACGGAGCACTCGCTGCCCGTGTCCGACCTGATGGAGCAGGGCGCTGGCGACCAGGGCATGGCCACCAAGCTGCTCATTCCGCTGGCACAGGTCTCCGGCGGCGAGTACTACTTCGGCCGCGTGCTGGTGCCCGTGAAGCTGGTGTGGACGGACAAGCGCCAGGGCAAGGCCGACGAGTTGCCCGTGCGTGTCGCCCAGTCCAGCGCGCTGGATAACCAGCTCATGAGCGCCATCCTCGGCATGTCGACGACCTCGCGGTGAAAGTCCCGGTGGCGCTGGAAGTCAGCCTTCAACCCAGCTGACGCGGCCTCGTCCGGCCGCCTTGGCCAGATACAGCGCCTTGTCCGCCGCCTCCACCAGCCCCTGACCCTGCGCCCCCGCCGACACCCCCAGGCTGATCGTCACGCAGCCTTCCACCCCGGGGTGCGGCAGTGACAGGGCTCTCACGGTGTCCTCCATCAACTGCGCCACGCCGATGGCCCCGGCGAGGTCGGTGTCTGGCAGCAGGCAGACGAACTCCTCGCCACCGTAGCGCGCCAGCAGATCCGTCGGCCGCCTCAAGCAGGCTCGCAACGCTCCCGCCACGCGGCGCAGGCAGTCGTCTCCCGCCAGATGCCCCAGCGCGTCGTTGTAGCGCTTGAAGTGATCCACGTCCGCCAGCACGATGGCCAGCGGTGCGCGCGTGCGTTGCGAGCGGCGCGCCTCGGCGATGAAGCGTTCGTCGAAATGGCGTCGGTTGTGCACGCCCGTCAGGCCGTCGACAAAGGCGAGCTCGCGCAGCAGATCCGCCTGGGCCTTGAGCGTCAGCTGCGTCCTGACGCGGGCCCGCACGACGGTGGGGTTGAAGGGCTTGGTGATGAAGTCGGCCGCACCGGCGTCCAGCGCCCGGGTCTCGTCCTCGGGCAGGTCCTGCGCGGTCACGAAGATGACGGCGATGGAGCGCAGCAGCGGATCGGCCTTGAGCTCGGCGCAGAGCTGGTGGCCGTCCATGCCGGGCATCTGCACGTCCAGCAACACGACGTCGGGCTGGCGGTCGCGGCAGAGCTGCAGGGCGCGGCCGCCGTCGGTGGCCATCAGCACCTGGCAGTCGCTGGCGAAGACGCGATGCAGGGCCTGGATGTTGACGGGCTGGTCGTCGACGAGCAGCAGGCGCGGGCGGCGGCCCGGCGGCGCCTGGCCCTGCGTCAAGGGGGCGCGGTCGGGCAAAAAGAGTTGCATCATGCTTAGGCCTCAAGCGTCGTGCGCAGGCGGCGGCACAGCGTCAGTGCGGTGCCGAAATCGAGGGCGTCCATGGCCGAGTCGAGGGCGGTGGCGGTGTCTTCATCGGCTTCCTGCCGCAGTCGCTCGCGCAGGCCCTGGTGGACGTCCAGGGCCTCGAGATCGGCGCCGTCGAGCAGGTCGGCGAGGGCCCCCACGCGTTGGGCGAGGCTGCCCGGTGTGGCGGGCCGGTCCTGCGCGGCAAGGTCGTCATGCAGCGCCTGGCGGGCGTGCAGGTCGGCGGCGAGCCGGTCCAGCGCGGCGAGGTCGGCCTGGCGGCGTTCGAGAAAGCGGCGGCGCCAGTCCTCATCGGGTGCGCCGGCATGTTCGCCTTCGGCGGCCAGCGCGGCCAGCTCACCGGCGCCCAGCATGGCGGCCAGGCCGCGGTAGCCATGCAGGCCGCGGGTGGCGGTGCGGCCTCCTTCGGCCAGCGCCTGGACGAGCTTGCGATCCTGCTCGTGCAGGGCGGCCAGCGTGCGCTCGAAGAGCTCGACGCGGCCGGACATGCGCGCCAGGGCCTCGGCCAGCGCGATGCCGGCGCGGCCAGCGTCGGCCAGCAGGGTGGGCGGCAGCTCGGCCGCGGCGGCCTTGGCTGCCGTGGGCGCGGCGCCGCAGCGCCGCCTGAGCACGGCCACCAGCACATCGGGGTCGAAGGGCTTGCCGATGTGCTCGTCCATGCCGGCTTCCAGGCAGGCCTGGCGTTCGGCGTCCAGGGCGCCGGCTGTCATCGCAATGATGGGCAGGGTCAGGCCGAGCTGGCGGCGGATCAGCCTTGTCGCCGTCGTGCCGTCCATGACGGGCATCTGCACGTCCATCAGCACGGCGTCGAAGCTGCGCCGGCCGCGGGTCTGGGCGAGCAGGGTCAGGGCCTGCTGGCCGTCGCCGGCCAGGCTGACCTGGGCCCCTTCGAGTTCGAGCAGCTCGCGCGTGACCTGCTGGTTGCCGGGGTTGTCCTCGACGACGAGCAGGTGCAGGCCGGCCAGGCGCTGCGGTGCAGCTTCGGGTGGGTCGCCATCACTGCAGCGTGCCTGGATGGCCGCGCTGACGGCCTGGCTCAGCATGGTGGCGGTGATGGGTTTGACGAGGAAGCCATCGAGCAGGGCTTGCTCGGCCGCGCTGCGCTGGGCCAGGCGCTCGCGGTCGTGGCTGGTGACCATCAGGATCAGCGGCTCGGGGCCGAGGCGCTGGCGCAGGTGCACGGCGGTCTGCCAGCCGTCCATGCCGGGCATGACCCAGTCGAGCAGCACGACCTCGGGCGTGCCGCTGGCGATGAGCTCCAGCGCCTCGGCGCCGCTGGCGGCCAGGCGCGCCGTCCAGCCCAGAGATTGGGCCAGCGTGCCGATGACGCGACGCGCTTCGGGGTGGTCGTCGATGACCAGGGCCTGCAGGGCCTGGCGCGGTGCCGGGGCGACCTCTTCGGTGGGCAGGGGAAAGCTCAGCGTGAAGCTGAAGTGGCTGCCGAGGCCTGGGCTGCTTTCGAGGTGGATGTCGCCGCCCATCAGGCGCACCAGGCGGCGGCTGATGGCCAGACCCAGGCCGGTGCCACCAAAGCGCCGCGCCGTGGAGGCCTCGGCCTGGGCAAAGCCCGAGAAGATGCGCTGCTGCTGCTCGGGCGCGATGCCGATGCCGGTGTCGCGCACCGAGAAGGCGAGCACGACGCCGCTGGCGCTTTGCGACACGCGCGAGATGCCGAGCACGACCTCGCCGGCCTGCGTGAACTTGAGGGCGTTGCCGGCCAGGTTGATCAGCACCTGCTGCAGGCGCAGCGCGTCGGCCAGGATGACCGGGGGCAGGGTGGGGTCGAGGTCGAAGATCAGCTCGAGCTCGCGCTTGTCGACATTGGCGGCCAGGATGACGGAGAGGTCGCGCAGCAGCTCGTCCAGGCGCGTGGGGTGCGGGTCCAGGCCGAGGTGGCCGGCCTCGATCTTGGAGAAGTCGAGGATGTCGTTCAGCAGGCCGAGCAGGCCGCGCGCGGCGCCTTCGCTCTTGACGGCGTAGTCGCGCTGGCGGGCGTCCAGCGGCGTCTTCTGCAAGAGGCGCAGCATGCCGAGCACGGCGTTCATCGGCGTGCGGATCTCGTGGCTCATATTGGCCAGGAAGCGCGTCTTGGCCTGCGAGGCGCGCTCGGCGGCCAGCCGCGCCTGGGCCTGGGGTGTCAGGTCCAGCACGGTCAGCACCAGGCCGCCATCGGGCAAGGGCGCGGTGCGGGCCTCGATGAGGCGGTCGCCGGTGCGATAGGTCTCGAGGCGGTTGGGGCGCTGGTCGCGGCCCAGGGCCAGGGCCGCGTCGACCGAGGCGCGGGCCTGCTCGCCCTGGCCGTAGTCGCCGCGGGCGGCGAAGAAGAGGATGAGGTCGTCGAAGCGCAGCGGTGGCTCTTCGAACAGCGAGGCCGGTACATTGAGCAGGCGCTCGAACTCGGCGTTGTGCACCAGCAGGCGGCGCTCGGCGTCGAAGACGGCCAGGCCGCAGGGCAGGTTGGCGATCACTTCGCGGATCAGCGGGCTGGGCGAGGCGCTCGTGGCCGCAGGACCGGCCCGAGGCTGGGCGTCACCGCCAGCTTGCATGTCCCATGCCATCACGCCCCCGAGCCGCTGTTGCCCGGCCAGCAGTGCCGGGCGCTTCGAGTCTAGGACGGGGCAACCATGCCGCCGTCGCCGGGTCGCTACAAGAAGTTACAGGTTTGCCCTAGGGCCCTGTCTGCGTGCGTTGACTCACTCTCGCACGATGCGGCCAGCGGCGGCCTGGGCCACGGCCTGGGGGTTGTCGCGCAGCAGTTCGACGAGGGCGTCGATGTCGGTGCCGAGCACGGCGCGGTCGCGGCCATGCTTGAAGCCGGTCTGGGCGTCGCCGCCTTCGGACAGGAAGTTGTTGATGACGACGCGGTAGTTGCGCGCGGCATCGACCGGCTCGCCGTTGATGCGCGGGTCGACGAGCTGGGCGGCGCCATCGGCACCCGCGCGCCAGCGGTAGCGCAGCGTCGACGAGGGCTGCAGCATGCGCGGCGCGGCATCGGCCTTGGGCAGCTGGCGCTGCAGGATGTCCAGCAGCTGCTGGCCGCTCAGCGTCACGGCGACGATATCGTTGCCGAAGGGCTGGATGGCGAGCAGGTCGCTCATCGTCGTCGGCCTGCCGGGCTTGACAGTCAGGTCGGCGCGGATGCCGCCCGGGTTCATGAAGGCCACGTCGGCCGGACCCTGCTTGCGGGCGAAGGCGAGCTGGCTGTCGGCGATCAGATTGCCCAGCGTGGAATCGCCGTTGGGCTCCTTGGCGCTGCGCACGGCGCCTTGCGTCAGCGTGGTGACCGGCTTGTTGCGCGCGGCTTCGGTCAGCGCGGCGGCCTGGGCGACCAGCGCCACCAGGGCCGGGTTGGGGGCATAGGCCGACTGCAGCACCGGGTGGTTGACGGCCTGGGCGTCGATCACCTTGCCGGCGGTATCGAACTTGAGGTGGCTTTCGGTGATCCAGCCGCCATAGCTGCCGGCTTGGACGACGAGGCGGCCGTCGATCTTGCAGGTGTAGGCCTGGTGGGTGTGGCCGCCGATGATGATGGCGTAGGCCGGGTCCAGCCGCTTGGCGATGTCCTGCACGCGGCCGGTCAGCGTCGGGCAGGTATAGGTCGGATCGTTGGCGCCGCCGTCCTTGCCCTGTACGCCGCCTTCATGCATGACGGCCACCAGCACCTGAGCGCCCTCGGCCTTGAGCTGGGGCACCAGCGCGTTCAGCGTGTCGGCCTCGTCGGCGAAGCGGATGCCCTTGATGGCCCGGGCGACGATGACATGCGGCGTCTCCAGGGTGGCCACGCCGGCGATGGCGACCTTCAGCGCGCCGGCCTGCTTCAGGACATGGGTGGGCAGCAGCGGCTTGCCGGTGTTGGCGTCCAGCACATTGGCGCCGAGATAGGGGAAGCCGGGGCCCTTGTAGCCCGGCCACAGGCAGCCTGCCGCGCCGCATTCGCCGCGGGCCTGGCGCAGCAATTCGGGCAGGCCGGCGTCCAGCTCATGGTTGCCCAAGGCGCTGGCGGCAATGCCGAGCTGGGACATGGCCGTCAGCGTCGGCTCGTCGCGCAACAGATTGGAGATCAGCGGCGATGCGCCGATCAGGTCGCCGCCGGCGACGACCAGCGCGTCGGGGTTCTTGGCCCTCAACGTGGCCAGGGCCGTTGCCAGATAGGCCGCGCCGCCGGCGGGCTGGGCCTTGATGGCGCCCGTCGCGTCGGGCAGGCGCGGCAGCAGCGGCGTCGGGTCGGCGGGCTGGATGTTGCCGTGGAAGTCGTTGATGGACAGCAGCGTCAGCTCTGTCGGGGCGCTGGGCTGCTGGGTGGCGCAGCCGGCGAGCACGGCGCCCAGGATGAGGCCGGCACCGAGTCGGAAGGGGTGGGTTGGGACCATGACGAAGCTGCTTGGAGGAGGCTGGGATCTTGGAGGTCGGTTTGTAGCGCGAGTTTGTCGCGGTTTCGCTACATCGCGGGCGCTCCGGCGCTAGGTTTACATTCCAGTAAAGATTGCACCAACTCGGTGCAAACTAGGCCCCGCTTCATGGGCTCAGTTCCGTATTGCCCTGTCCAAAGGGCCCGAAACGGGGTCGATGTCGCCGGCAGGCGACGCACTGTCGCAGTGCCTCACGCCGGGCGCCAGTGTCTGAAACGGGCCACTTCTGACTTACCCGTAAAGTTCTGTCACAGAAAGTCATGACAATTCCGTCACCGTAGCGGCCGCGCCCTCTTTGGGCGCCGCAGACGCGACAGCGGCGAGCGCTTCATGACGCTTGCGTGACCACTTTCGACACATCAGCCGCGGGCTGCCGCGCGCACAACAGGAGTGATTGGGATGAGCAACAGGTTTGGGTCTGGATTCCCGTTGTCGGCGCTGTGCGCCGCCGTGGCCATCGTGGCCGCCGCGCCCGCAATGGCGCAGAACACGACGGCCGCCATCGGTGGCCGCGTGGTGACCGCCGAGGGCAAGCCCGTGGCTGGCGCCACGGTGACCATCCTGCACCGCGAGTCCGGCTCGGCCAACACGCTCGTCACCGACGGCGAGGGTCGCTACAACATCCGCGGCCTGCGCGTCGGCGGTCCCTACTCGGTCACGGCCGTCAAGGGCTCTGACAAGAACAGCCAGGACGACATCTACCTGCAACTGGCCGAAAGCCTGAACTTCGACATCCGCCTGGGTGGTCAGACGCTGGAAGCCGTGGTGATCACGGGCAGCGCCGCCGCCAACAACAAGTTCGCCGCCTCCAGCGGTGGCGCCGGCACCAGCCTCAGCCGCCAGGACCTGGATGCCTACGCGTCCATCGCCCGCAACCTGCAGGACTACGCCCGCCAGGATCCGCGTCTGGCCCAGACCGACAAGGAGCGCGGTGAGATCTCGGCCGGCGGCCAGAACTCGCGCTACAACTCGATCACCGTCGACGGCGTCAAGATCAACGACACCTTCGGCCTCGAAGCCAACAACCTGCCGACGATCAAGCAGCCGATCTCCATCGAACTGATCCAGTCGGTGCAGGTCAACATCTCGAACTACGACGTCTCGCAACAGGGCTACACCGGCGCCAACATCAACGCCGTGACCAAATCGGGCACGAACGAGTTCAAGGGCAGCCTGTACTACGTCTACCGCGACGACGAGATGGGCGGCCGCCGCTTCAATCGCACGACCGGCACCCAGTTCGATTTCCTGCCCTACAAGGAAACCACCAAGGGCGTGACCCTGGGCGGCCCGATCATCAAGGACAAGCTGTTCTTCATCGCTGGCTATGAAGAGCTGAAGAGCAACCGTGCCCAGCCCGAGTTCGGCCCCGCCGGCGGTGCGCTGACCAACGTCGCGATCTCGCAGGCCGCCATCGACGCCGCTGCCAAGATCGCCAAGGACAAGTACAGCATGGACATCGGCACGCCGAACGGTCCGGCGCCCGTCACGGTCAAGGACTCGCTGCTCAAGCTCGACTGGAACATCAGCGAGAACCACCGCGCCAACCTGAGCTACAAGAAGACCGACCAGGCTGAGACCAACTTCGGTACCTACAGCGCCACCGGCCTGAACCTGACCTCGTGGTGGTGGAACCAGAAGAAGACCATCGAGACCCTCGTCGGCCAATGGTTCGCCGACTGGACGCCGAACTTCTCCACCGAATTCAAGCTTTCCAACCGCGACTACAACAGCGTCCCGCAGAACACCGTCAACGCGCCGGCCATCGGCCTGCAGTTCTCCGGTCCGGCGCCTGCCGGCTCTGCGGCTGGCGTCAACACGGGCAGCCGCTTCCTGAACTTCGGTACCGAGCTGAGCCGCCAGTTCAACGTACTCGACACCAAGACCGTCGACGGCTACTTCGCTGCCAACCTGGTGCTCGGCGACCACGAGCTCAAGGGCGGTGGCGACTACAGCAACAACAAGGTCTACAACGCGTTCTTCCAGAACGTGAACGGCAACTACACCTTCAGCTGCCAGAACGGCTACGCCTACACCACGGTCCCGGGCCTCAATGCGGCTGGCAACAACCTGAACTGCGGCACTGCCACGAACGCCCAGATCGACGCTGCCGTGCTGGAGAACTTCCAGCGCGGTCGCGCCAGCTCCTACCAGGTGCAGGTGCCGGTCGCTGGCGGCACGCTGGACGCCGGCATCGCCAAGTGGGCCATGGCCAACAAGGGCCTGTTCCTGCAGGACACCTGGGCCGTCAACAGCAAGCTGAGCCTGACCTTCGGCCTGCGCTACGACCAGATCACCACGGGCGACCGGCCCCAGGCCAACGCCGCCGTGGCAGCCGCCCCCATTGCCGGCAGCATCAATGGCCTGGCGGTGACGCGCGCCACGGGTGGCCTGAGCCGTGACAACACCGTCACGGCCGATGGCAAGGACCTGGTCCAGCCGCGCTTCGACTTCAAGTACACCATCGACGCCAAGGCCGACCAGAAGAAGCAGGTTCGCGGCGGCTTCGGCCTGTTCCAGGGCTCGGCAGCCAATGTCTGGATGTCCAACCCCTACTCGAACACCGGCCTGGCCACGCGCGTCTTCGGTTGCGGCGGCTCGTTCTCGGCTTGCCCGACCACCGATGGCCTGTTCAACCCGGATCCGACCAAGCAGCCGACCAACTTCAGCAACGCCACCCCGGCCGCCAACGTCGACCTTCTGGATCCGTCGCTGACGCAGCCGTCGGTCTGGAAGATGAACCTGGCCTATGACGCAGAGCTGCCCTTCGGCCTCGTCGCTGGCGCAGAGTGGGTCTACACCAAGGTCAAGAACGGCATCTACTACCAGCATCTGAACCTGGGTGCCCCGACCAAGACGGGTGCTGACGGTCGCGAGCTGTACTACACGCCGTCTGCCTACAACCCGGCCTGCTGGACCGCCACGGGCGGCACCATCACCACCGGCGCTGCCTGCGCCGTGTCGGCCACCAACGGCGGCGTGCGCAACCGCGCCCTGTCGAACGCGTCGTTCGGCAACGTGCTGCTGGCCACGGGTACCGAAAAGGGCGGCGGCAATGCCGTCACCCTGTCGCTGGGCAACCAGGCCAAGTCGGGCATTGCCTGGCAGGTCGCCTACACCCGCACCTCCGCCACCGAAGTCAGCCCGCTGACCTCGTCGACGTCGAACTCGAACTACAACTCGCGCTCGGTGTTCAATCCGAACGAAGACGTGGCTGCCAACTCGGCCTACCTGATCAAGGACCGCTTCAACGCGTCGTTCAGCTGGTCCAAGGCCTTCATCGGCAAGTACAAGAGCTCGGTCGGCGTGTTCTATGAAGGCCGCAAGGGCAAGCCCTACAGCTGGACCTATCGCAACGACCTGAACGGCGACGGCATCTCCGGCAATGACCTGATGTATGTGCCGACGGGCTTCGGTTCGGGCGAAGTGGTCTTCCTGGGCGACACCGCCACGAACAAGACCAACGAAACCCTGTTCTGGAGCATCGTGGACGCCAACAAGGCTCTGCGCGATGCCAAGGGCTCGGTCGTGTCGCGCAACAGCGCCTACTCGCCGTTCGTGAACAGCTTCGACGTTCGCTTCAGCCAGGAACTGCCAGGCTTCACCGCCAAGCACAAGGGCTACATCAGCTTCGACATCCTGAACTTCGGCAACCTGATCAACAACCGCTGGGGTCGCACCAACGAAATGGCCTTCGCCTCCGCAGGCGGTCAGCGTCGTACCTTCGTGAACTACGTCGGTCTCGACCCGAACGGCAAGTACATCTACCAGGTCAACCCGGTGGTGGACGACTACACGCTGCGCCAGCAAAAGGGCGAATCGCAGTGGGCCATGCAGATCACGGCCAAGTACGAGTTCTAAAGCACAGAGCAAGAATGGCAGGACCGCCTCATCGGTCCTGGCAAAGCAAAGGGGCCCCAAAAGGGCCCCTTTTTTATTGCTGCGCGAACCGGCTATTTCTGGATGTCGCCCAGGCAGAGGTATTTCACCTCGACATAGTCCTCGATGCCCTGGCGCCCGCCTTCGCGGCCCAGGCCCGATTGCTTGACGCCGCCAAACGGCACCTCGGCCGTCGAGATCAGGCCGGTGTTGACGCCCACCATGCCGTACTCCAGCGCCTCGCCGACGCGGAAGATGCGGCCGATGTCGCGGCTGTAGAAATAGCTGGCCAGGCCGAACTCGGTCGAGTTGGCCAGGCGGATCGCATCCTCTTCGGTCTGGAACTTGAAGATGGGCGCCACCGGGCCGAAGGTCTCCTCGCGCGAGCACAGCATCTGCGGCGTCGCATCGGCCAGCAGCGTCGGCTCGAAGAAGTTGCCGCCGGCCGTCTCGATGCGCTTGCCACCGGCCAGCAGCTTGGCGCCCAGGGCGATGGCGTCGGCCACGTGGGTTTCCACCTTCTGCAGCGCGGCGTCGTCGATCAACGGCCCGACATTGATGCCCGCGTCAAACCCGTTGCCCGTCTTCAGCGCGCCGACCTTGGCCGCGAACTTCTCCAGGAAGGCGTCGTAGACACCCGCCTGCACATAGATGCGGTTGGCGCAGACGCAGGTCTGGCCGGCGTTGCGGTATTTGCTGGCGATGGCGCCTTCGACGGCCGAGTCGAGGTCGGCATCGTCGAAGACGATGAAGGGCGCATTGCCGCCCAGCTCCAGGCTGAGCTTCTTGATGGACGGCGCGCACTGCTTCATCAGGATGCGGCCCACCTCGGTCGAGCCGGTGAAGGACAGATGGCGCACGACATCGCTTTCGCACAGCACCTGGCCGATCTCGATGGATTGCTGCGAGTCGGCCGTCAGCACGTTGAGCACGCCCGCCGGCATGCCGGCCTGCTGGGCCAGCTCGGCGGCGGCCAGGGCCGTCAGCGGCGTGGCCTCGGCCGGCTTGATGATGACGGTGCAGCCGGCAGCCAGGGCTGGGGCGACCTTGCGCGTGATCATGGCCAGCGGGAAGTTCCACGGCGTGATGGCCGCGCAGACGCCGACGGCCTGCTTGATGACCAGGTAGCGCTTGGTCGGGTCGGTCGTCGGGATGGTCTCGCCGTAGACGCGCTTGCCCTCCTCGGCAAACCAGTCCAGGAAGCTGGCGCCATAGATGACCTCGCCGCGCGCCTCGGCCAGGGGCTTGCCCTGTTCGGCCGTCATCAGCCGGGCCAGGTCGTCGGCATGCTTGACGAGCAGCTGCTGCCAGCGCACCAGCACGGCGGCGCGCTCCTTGGCCGGCTTGGAGCGCCAGGCATTCAGCGCATTGGCGGCGGCGGCGATGGCCGACTGGCCTTCAGCGCGGCCCAGATTGGGCACCTGGGCCAGCTCGCGGCCGGTGGCGGGGTCGGTGACGGCAAACGTGGCGGCGGCACCCACCCATTCGCCATTGATCAAGGCTTGGGTGCGCAGGAGGCCGGGGTTCTCCAGGGCGTCCAGCGGGGAATTCGCGTCCATTCGGGGCTTCTCCAGTCGTATTGACAGCCACTCTACCCGCGGGATGAGGGCCTACTGGCGCTACGGCAATACGCCGCGTTGTAACCAAAAGGGTCGCAGGCAAGGCGCAAACCGCAAGCCGGGTGGGTACCCGGCGAGGATTTGCAACGCCGCATGCGACCTCTCTTGGTGACAACCCTTCGGGAAGGCTCGCCGTCTGCGCCCACTCAGCGTTGCGCCGCTGGCCCGCACGCGAGTGCGGGCGGCGCGTCACGCCTTGATTGGTCACAGACGGCGAGCCTTCGCGGCGCATTGCCGTAGCGCCAGTAGGCCCCGCCCCCTCTCTACAATCGCCCCTCCTTGTCACAGACCTTTTCCAGGAAGCCCCGGGATGAAAGCCGCCGAGATCCGCCAGACTTTTCTGAAGTTCTTCGAGTCGAAGGGCCACCAGATCGTCGCCTCCAGCCCGGTGGTGCCGGGCGACGACCCGACGCTGCTGTTCACGAACGCGGGCATGAACCAGTTCAAGGACGTCTTCCTGGGCTTCGACAAGCGCGCCTACAGCCGTGCGACGACCAGCCAGAAGTGCATCCGCGCCGGCGGCAAGCACAACGACCTGGACAACGTCGGCTACACGGCGCGGCATCACACCTTCTTCGAGATGCTGGGCAACTTCAGCTTCGGCGACTATTTCAAGAAGGACGCGATCAGCTATGCCTGGGAGCTGCTGACGGTCAACTTCGGCCTCCCCAAGGACAAGCTCTGGGTCACCGTCTATGAAGAGGACGACGAGGCCTACGACATCTGGAACAAGACCGTGGGCGTGCCCGCCGAGCGCATCGTGCGCATCGGTGACAACAAGGGCGCGCGCTACATGTCCGACAACTTCTGGATGATGGGCGACACGGGCCCCTGCGGCCCCTGCACCGAGATCTTCTACGACCACGGCCCCGACGTGGCCGGCGGCCCCCCGGGCTCGCCCGAGCAGGACGGCGACCGCTACATCGAGATCTGGAACAACGTCTTCATGCAGTTCAACCGGACTGAAGACGGCGTGATGCACGCGCTGCCCAAGCCCAGCGTGGACACCGGCATGGGCCTGGAGCGCCTGGCAGCCGTGCTGCAGCATGTGCATTCCAACTACGAGATCGACACCTTCGTGAACCTGCTCGCCGCGGCCAAGAAGGCTGTCGATGAAGCAGGTGGCGGCGACTGTGATGCGACAAGCCCGTCGCTGAAGGTCATCGCCGACCACATCCGCGCCTGCTCGTTCACCATCGTCGACGGCGTCATCCCGGGCAACGCCGGCCGTGGCTATGTGCTGCGTCGCATCGCCCGCCGCGCCATCCGCCACGGCTACAAGCTCGGCGCCCGCACGCCGTTCTTCCACAAGCTGGTCGCGGCGCTGAGCGCCGAGATGGGCGAGGCCTATCCGGAGCTGCGCGCCGCTCAGGCTCGCGTCACCGACGTGCTCAAGCAGGAGGAAGAGCGCTTCTTCCAGACCATCGCCACCGGCATGGAAATCCTGGAAAGCGCCCTGGCCAAGGGTGGCAACGTCGATGGCGACACGGCCTTCAAGCTGCACGACACCTATGGCTTCCCGGTCGACCTGACCGCCGACGTCTGCCGCGAGCGCGGCGTGACGGTGGACGAGGCGCGCTTCAACGAGCTGCTGGAAGAGCAGAAGAACCGCGCTCGCGCCGCCGGCAAGTTCAAGATGGCGCAAGGCCTGGCCTACAGCGGCGCGCCGACCGAGTTCCACGGCTACGAGCACCTCGTCTGCGAGCACAGCAAGGTCACGGCCATCTACGTGGACGGCGCCCAGGTCAATGAAGCCCAGGCCGGCGACGACGCCGTTGTCGTGCTCGACCACACGCCCTTCTACGCCGAGAGCGGCGGCCAGGTCGGCGACGCCGGCGAGCTGCGCAACGGCACGACCCGCGTCGTCGTCGCGGACACGCTGAAGATCCAGGCCGACGTGTTCGGCCACCATGGCCAGGTCGTTGAAGGTTCGGTCAAGGTGGGCGACGTGTTCGTCGCCCGCGTCGACACCGAGCGCCGCGCCAAGACCGTGCGCAACCACAGCGCCACCCATTTGATGCACAAGGCCTTGCGCGAAGTGCTGGGCGCCCATGTGCAGCAGAAGGGCTCGCTCGTGAACGCCGAGCGCACCCGCTTCGACTTCGCGCACAACGCGCCGATGACGGCCGAGGAGATCCGCGAGATCGAGGCCCTCGTCAATGCCGAGATCCTCGGTAACGCCGGCGCCAATGCGCAGGTGATGGCGCTGGACGACGCGCAGAAGTCGGGCGCCATGATGCTGTTCGGCGAGAAGTACGGCGAGACCGTGCGCGTGCTGTCCATCGGTTCGTCCAAGGAACTCTGCGGCGGCACACACGTGAAGGCGACCGGCGACATCGGCCTGTTCAAGATCGTGTCCGAGTCGGGCGTTGCCGCCGGCATCCGCCGCGTCGAAGCCGTCACCGGTGACAACGCGCTGGCCTATCTGCAGTCGCTGGAAACCACGGTGCAGGGCGCCGCGATGACGCTCAAGACCTCGCCGCACGAGCTGGGCGCCCGCCTGCATGCCGTGCTGGACCAGATCAAGTCGCTGGAGAAGGAGCTGACGGCGGCCAAGAGCAAGCTGGCCTCCGCCCAGGGCGACGAGCTGCTGGCCCAGGCCGTCGACGTCAAGGGCATCAAGGTGCTGGCCGCCAAGCTCGAAGGCGCCGACGCCAAGACGCTGCGCGAGACCATGGACAAGCTCAAGGACAAGCTGAAGACGGCGGCCATCGTGCTGGCGGCTGTGGACGGCGACAAGGTCCAGCTCGCGGCCGGCGTGACGGCCGACAGCGTGGGCAAGGTCAAGGCCGGCGAGCTGGTCAACTTCGTCGCCCAGCAGGTGGGTGGCAAGGGCGGCGGCAAGCCCGACCTGGCCATGGCCGGCGGCACCCAGCCGGCCGGCGTGGCGGCCGCGTTGCAGAGCGTCGCGGCCTGGGTGGCCGAGCGCGTTTGAGGAAAACTGCCCCTCGCCCAATCTCGCCGCGCTGAACGCCGGCGAGCTTGGTCGGTCCCCCGAGGGGACGGCGATGCTTGCCGGATCGACCGGCAAGCACATCGCCAGACGGGCCGGCTTGGGAGCGGCCCTGCGCTCGGCCCGGAATACCGCCGACTTACCGATCCAATGAATTAGGCCCGCTCATCGCGGGCCTTTTTCTTTGGTGGATACGGCCTGGGGCAGCAAGCTGCCGACCATGCCGACGATCGTGCGTTTCGTCGGCAAGTGCTGGCCCGCGAGGAGGGCGCCGACAACACTGCGCCGGCCCTCCAACCCTCCCCATGCCGCATGGCGGGCGGTCCTGCCTCGCCGTGTCGAGCCGCGGGGTCGGTGTGTCCAGAACAGAAGAAACCCCCGTGATGAACCACAGAATCTGCACGATCGCCTTGGCCGTTTGCGCCGCCTCGTCCACAGCCTTCGCCGCCGATGCGCCGCAGTTGCCCGCGTCAGCAGCCCAGGCCGCGCCCACCGTCGGCCTGCAGGCCCGCCTCGAAGCCAGCATGGCCGGCAGCAAGGTGCCGGCCATGGGCGCCGTGTCGATACGCAACGGCCAGTTGACGGAGCTGGCGGTCACCGGCCTGCGCGCCAAGGGCGGGGCGGAAGCGGTTCAGCGCGGCGATGTCTGGCACCTCGGCTCCAACGGCAAGGCCATGACGGCCACGATGGTCGCGCGCCTGGTCGAGCGAGGCGTGTTGTCCTGGGATGCCCCGCTGAGTCAGTTGCTGCCCGAGCTGGCAGCCGACATGCAGGCCGCCTACCGTGACGTCACCCTGCGTGATCTGCTCGCCCACCAGGCCGGTCTGCAGGCGGACATCGATGAATCCTGGATGGCAGTCTTCTACAAGGACAAGCGCCCCTTGCATGAACAGCGCCTGGCCTTCGCCCGCATCGCGCTGGCGCAGGCCCCGGCCTTTGCGCGCGGTGCCGGCGACGGCTACTCGAACTCGGGGGTGCTGATCGCCGGCCTGGCCGCCGAGCGCGCTACCGGCCTGCCCTACGAGGCCTTGATGCAACGCGAGCTGTTCGAGCCGCTGGGCCTGCGCAGCGCGGGGTTTGGCGCCACCCATCGCGGACAGCCTCTGGGGCACAAGGCTGGCGTGCCCGTCGAAGGCGTGGAGGCGGACAACCCCGCCGTCATTGCGCCGGCCGGTGGCATCCATATGTCGCTGGAAGACTGGGCCAGGTTCGCGATCGACCAGATGGCCGGCGAGCAGGGCCGCGGCAAGTTGCTGAAGGCGCCGACCTACCGCCTGCTGCATCAACCGGCGCGTGAAGGTGGCAAGTTCGCCCTCGGCTGGCGGGCCCAGGGCAGCATGGCCGGCGTGAACGCCCGCCATCTCGCCCACACCGGCAGCAACGGGGCCTGGTTCGCCCTCATCGTGCTGAGGCCGGACACGGAAGACGCCGTGCTGGTGACCGGCAACGCCAGCGAAGACGTCGAGGCTGACAAGGCCGTCCGTGCGGTGGCGGTCGCCACCCTCAAGGCCATGGCGCCCTAGACCGCATCAACAGGCGCGGGTGGGGCTCAGAAGGTTTCCCAGTCGCCTTCGGCGGCGGCCGGCGCAGGTGCGGCGGCAGGGCGCGGTGCGGCGACTGGGGCTGCGGGCTTCGCGGCAGCGGGCTTGGGAGCCGCCGCCTTGGGAGCCGCCGCTTTGGCTGCTGCTATGGCTGCCGGCGCGTGCGCCTTGGCCGGGGTCGGCTTGTGTACCGGTGCCGGTGCGCTGGCCCGGCGTTGCGGCTCGGAACCGGCCACGCGGAACACGGCCACCGCCTCGACCAGGCGCTGGGCCTGCTCCTTCAGGCTCTCCGCGGCAGCGGCGGACTCTTCCACCAGCGCGGCGTTCTGCTGCGTCATCTGGTCCAGCTGCACGACCGAGGTGTTGACCGAGGCGATGCCTTCGCTCTGCTCGGTGGCGGCCGAGCTGATCTCGCCAATGATGTCCTGCACGCGCTGCACGCTGGAGACGATCTCGCCCATGGTCGTGCCGGCCGTTTGCACCAGGCGGGCACCGTTCTCGACGCGCTCGACGCTGTTGCCGATGAGGGCCTTGATCTGCTTGGCCGCTTCGGCGCTGCGGCCGGCCAGCGAACGCACTTCGCCGGCCACGACCGCGAAGCCGCGGCCCTGTTCGCCGGCGCGCGCCGCTTCCACGGCGGCGTTCAGCGCCAGGATGTTGGTCTGGAAAGCGATGCCATCGATGGTGCCGATGATGTCGGCGATCTTCTTGCTGGCTGTATTGATCTCGTCCATGGTCGTGACGACCTGGCCGACGACCTCGCCACCGCGCGTGGCGGCCGACACGGCCGACTGCACCAGCTGATTGGCTGTGCGGGCCGAGTCCGCGGTCTGGCGCACCGTGCCCGTCAGCTCGCTCATGGACGAGGCGGCGTTCTGCAGATTGCTGGCCGTCTGCTCGGTGCGCTGGCTGAGGTCGAGGTTGCCGGTGGCGATCTCGGTGCTGGCGGTGCCGATGCTGTCGACCGAGTTGCGCACCGTGCCGATGGTGGAGGCCAGGCGCTGGCGCATGCTCTCGGTGTCCTGGATCAGCGAGCCGATCTCGTCGTTGCGGCTGCTGCTGACCGACTGGCTGAGGTCGCCGTCGGCAATCGCACCGACGGCCTTCTGCAGCGAAGCCAGCGGCTGAGCCACCCAGCGGCGCATCATCCACAGCAGGCCGAAGCCCAGGCCCACGGCCGTCAGGGCCAGGGCGCCCCAGAAGAACCACAGCGTTGCGCGGCCCTGTGCCGAGGCCTCGCCGCGCGAGACCTGGGCGACGACCCAGTAGCCGGTCTTGTCGCTCTTGCGCGCCACGGCGAAGTTGTCGGAGAGGCCGTTGCCGAGCACGTCGGGCACGTCGTCGAGCACGACCGTGCTGGCGGTCTGATCCGCCAGCGTCTTCTCGAAACCCGGCGCGACGCTGGACAGCAGCTTGCCCTTGGCCGACGGGTGGGCCGCGAGCAGGGCCTTGGTCGGGTCCTTGGGCACGGCGACGATATAGGTGCCGCCATGCTCGAAGAACTTGGCGCTGGCGGCCATGCGGTCCATGGCCAGTTCGAAGGAGTCCAGGTCGTAGCCGACGAAGAGGATGCCGACGACCTTGCCGGCGTCGCTCTTGATCGGCTCGTAGTGCGTCATGTAGGCGCGCCCGAACAGCAGCGCCCGGCCGGTGTAGGGCTTGCCGGCCTTGACGGCCGCGTAGGCGGCGCCCTGCTTGTCCAGCATGGTGCCCATGGCGCGCTCGCCCTTCTCGTTCTTCAGCGAGGTGGTGATGCGCTCGAAGTCATCGCCCTTGGCCGCGAACACGGTGGCCACGCCGCCGTTGACGGCCGCGAACTTGTCGACCTGGGTGAAGTTGCCGTTGAGCTTGGGGCCCCAGTCGCGCAGGTCGCCGGTGGCCTCGTCCAGCGTGAAACTGGGGCCGAAGTCCTGGCGGAAGGAGCCGAAGCTGCGCTGGGTCTGCTTGGCGGCGACGTCGTCCATCGCCTGCATCGCGTCGACCAGCGACGCGGCCTTGTCACCGACCCAGGTCTGCACCTGTTCATTCGCGGAGCGCTTGAGCAGCGTGCCGACGATGAGGCTGACGACCAGCAGCACCCCCGCGACGGCGACGGCGCCGGTCAGTGACACCTGGCGGGCAATGGAGTTGGTGGGCTGACTCATGCGAATCTCCGAAAGGCCAAAGCGAGCACAGCTCCGCACACCCCGCGACGTTGCAGGGGCGCGTGAACGGGAATCAGGGCAGGGTGATCAGGCGGCGATGGCCGCGTCCATCAGGCCCATCTCGGCGCTGCTCATCAGGCCTTCGATGTCCATCAGGATCAGCATGCGATCGCCAACCGAGCCGATGCCGGTGATGAAGCTGGTGTCCACCGACGCCGAGCTCAACTCGGGGGCCGGCTTGATCGCGTCACGGCTCAGTTCCAGCACGTCGGAGACCGAGTCCACGACGGCGCCGACGACGCGATTCTTCACGTTCAGCACGATGACGACCGTGAAGCTGTTGTACTCGGCGGTCGCGCAGTTGAGCTTGAGGCGCAGGTCGACGATGGGGACGATGACGCCCCGCAGGTTGACGACGCCCTTGATGAAGTCCGGCGCATTGGCGATGCGCGTGGGCTGCTCGTAGGAACGGATCTCCTGCACCTTCAGGATGTCGATGCCGTATTCCTCGGAGCCCAGGCGGAAGGTCAGGTACTCGCCGCTCTTGGGGCCGTGGGCCTTGGTACTGACGGCGCCCGGCTGGCGCAGGGCAGGGACGTTGCTGGCTTCCATGCAGACCTCTCCTAGTTATTGATGGTTCAGTGGCGCGAGCGGCGCACGAGGCTGCCGACGTCCAGGATCAAGGCCACGCGGCCGTCGCCCATGATGGTGGCGCCGGACACGTCGTTGACCTTGCGGTAGTTGGCCTCGAGGTTCTTGACGACGACCTGCTGCTGGCCGAGCAGTTCGTCCACCAGCAGCGCGACGCGGCCGCCTTCGGCCTCGACGACGACCATGATGGAGCTGACGTGCTCGAAGTCGAAGCGCGGCACGTCGAAGACCTTCTCGAGCTCGATGACCGGCATGTATTCGTCACGCACTTCGACGACGCGGCCGGAGCCGGCGACGGTCTTGATGGTGTCGGACTGCACCTGGAAGGACTCGACCACGCTGGACAGCGGCAGGATGTAGCACTCGTCGCCGACGCCCACGCTCATGCCGTCCATGATGGCCAGCGTCAGCGGCAGGCGCACGGACACCTTCATGCCGTAGCCTTCGGCGGAGTCGATCTCGACGGTGCCGCCCAGCGACGTGATGTTCTTCTTGACCACGTCCATGCCGACGCCGCGGCCGGACACGTCGGTGACCTGTTCGGCGGTGGAGAAGCCGGGCGCGAAGATCAGGCTCCAGCATTCCGCATCGGTCATGCTGTCCGGTGCATCGATGCCCTTCTCGCGAGCCTTCTTGATCAGCTTCTCGCGGTTCAGGCCACGGCCGTCGTCGCGCACCTCGATGACGATGCTGCCGCCCTGGTGGGAGGCGACCAGCGTGATCGTGCCCTGCTCGGGCTTGCCGCGGGCGATGCGGTCCTCCGGCATCTCGATGCCGTGGTCGCAGCTGTTGCGCACCAGGTGGGTCAGCGGGTCGGTGATCTTCTCGACCAGGCTCTTGTCGAGTTCGGTGGCTTCACCCTGGGTGACCAGTTCGACCTTCTTGCCCAGCTTGGCGGCCAGGTCGCGCAGCATGCGTGGGAAGCGGTTGAAGACCGTCGACATCGGAATCATCCGGATCGACATGACCGACTCTTGCAGGTCGCGCGTGTTGCGCTCCAGGTCGGCCAGGCCCGAGGTCAGTTGCTGGTAGAGCGCTGGGTCGAGCTCGCGGCTGTTCTGGGCCAGCATGGCCTGGGTGATGACGAGCTCGCCAACGAGGTTGATGAGCTGGTCGACCTTCTCGATGGACACGCGCAGCGTCGTCTGGTCCATGGCCGCAGGCTTGGCCTCGGTCTTGGCCGGCGTGGCGGCGCGGGTCGGCACGATGGCCGCCGTCGGCGCAGGTGCGGCCGCGGGGGCTGCCTCGGCGGCACCAGCCGGCACGCCCGGGGCGTCGTCGAAGAAGCCGTAGCCGGGGTCGGCGGACGGCGCTTCGGCGGGCGGGGCGCCGGGGGCGCCGTCATAGAAGCCGAAGCCGGTGCCCAGCGGCATCAGCTTGACCTGTTCACGGGCGACGTGGAAGGTGAAGAGGTCCAGCAGGTCGTTGTCGGTGGAGCTGGTCAGCACCTTGAAGCGGCGCATGCCGTCCGAGCTCTGGCCGGCGTCCAGCGGCTCGATGGTGCCGAGGTCGGTGATTTCCTTGAACAGCTCGACCAGGTTCTCGGCCAGGCTCATGTCGGTCAGCGGGCCGACCTGCAGTTCCAGCAGGCGTGTGCCGGGCTTGAGGGCAGTGGCGGCTGGCGCTGCGGGCGCCGGTGCGGCTGCCTTGGGTGCCGGCGCTGCAGCGGCGGGCGCGGGCGCGCCGCCACCGTCGACAAAGCTCTTGATGCTGACCAGCAGGTCGGTCGTGTCGAACACGTCACCGCCCGAGCCCTGGTGGCGGGCGAGCTGGGTGCGCAGCGCGTCGCCCGACTGCAGCAGCACGTCCACCATGGCGGCGTTGGGCTGCAGTTCGTGGCGGCGCAGCTTGTCCAGCAGCGTCTCCATCTGGTGGGTCAGCTCGGCGACGTCGCTGAAACCGAAGGTCGCCGCGCCACCCTTGATGGAGTGGGCGCAGCGGAAGATGGCGTTCAGCTCTTCGTCGTCGGCCGCCTCGACGTTCACATTGAGCAGCAGCTGCTCCATGTTGTCGAGGTTCTCGCCGGCTTCCTCGAAGAAGACCTGGTAGAACTGGCTGAGGTCGATGCCAGCACTGATGCTGGCGCCTTCGGTGGTCATGTCACCCATGGCTGTACTCCCTGCGCAATGGACTTCAGCGGATGACCTTGCCGATCACTTCGATCAGCTTGGCCGGGTCGAAAGGCTTGACCAGCCAGCCGGTGGCACCGGCGGCGCGGCCTGCCTGCTTCATCGCATCGCTGGACTCGGTGGTCAGGATCAGGATGGGCGTGGTCTTGAACTTGGGGTTCTCGCGCAGCTTCTTGGTCAGGCTGATGCCATCCATGCGCGGCATGTTCTGGTCGGTCAGCACCAGGTCGAAATCACGCTGTCCCGATTTCTCCCAGGCGTCCTGTCCGTCCACTGCTTCCACCACGTTGAAGCCGGCGTTCTTGAGCGTGAAGGCCACCATCTGGCGCATCGAGGCCGAATCGTCGACAGCAAGGATTGAGTGCATTTGATTTTTCTCCGAGGGATGCGTGTTGCCTGGGGCTGAGATTGGCGGGGGGATTCAGAAAAGCTCGATGGAACCGGCGTCCATCTCGTCCTGCGTGACCGGGTTGGGCCGCAGCGGCGCGATCTCGACGACGGCCGCGCCGTCCTCGTCGTCCATGCCGAAGGTGTCGCGGGCCAGCTGGTCGGAACAATTGCGCAGGCGCTGGCTGGTGTGGGCAATGAGCTGCGTCGCCATGTCCTGGAACTGCAGCGCGGTGATGGCGCCGGCAATGTCCTGCATGATCTGCTTCAGCCCCGCAGCGGCGGGCGTGCCTTCGCTGGTGCCGAGCAAGGACATGGCTTCGTTGGAGGCGCTGTAGAAATGGCTGGACAGGGCTTCACCGGCGTCGTCCAGCAGGCGTTGCAGGCGCTCGAGATCGTGTGTCACCGTCATCAGGTGATCCTGCAGTTCCGCGGCCGCCAGCAGCGGCATGGCGGCCACGGCTCCATCGAATTCGGCGGCGGTGGAAGTGTCTGTCTGCATCGTGTCTCCGCGAGGGGATGCTGCTTCTTGTCCCAAAGCCCTGTGGATACCCTCAGGGCGAATGCATCATGGCATGTTCACCTCTTTTTCGGCCACTGTCGACCTTGAGATGTCGCGAGAACGAGCCGTATTACCGGTCTGACCCGCGTCAAGTGTGGCGCCGGGCAGTATGCCGCGAGCGGCGGCATACTGCGCCCCCATGACGATTTCTGGTGTCGAGCAGGCGTCCCGAGTCCTGCGTGTGCTGCATGTCGAGGACTCCGAGCTCGACCATCAACTCATCCTCGCCCAGTTGAGCCGCGCCGGCCTGCGCGTGGACATGCAGAGGCTGGACACCATGCCCGCCCTGCTGGCCGCGCTGGAGCAGCCCTGGGACGCCATCATCTCGGACTACAACCTGCCGGGCTTCACGGGCCTGGAGGTGCTGGAGGCCTTGAAGGAGAAGCGGCAGCTGACGCCCTTCATCCTCGTCTCCGGCGAGATCGGTGAGGACACCGCCGTGGGCGCGATGCGCAACGGCGCGTCCGACTATCTGCTGAAGAACAACCTCAACCGCCTGGCGCCGGCCCTGCTGCATGCCATCGACGCGGCCGAGAACGAAAAGGCCCGCGTCGCCGCCGACCATGAACTGGTCAAGTCCAAGCAGCGCCTGCACCAGCTGGCCGGCCATCTGCAGACCAGTGTCGAGTTGGAGCGGGCGGCCATCGCGAGGGAGATCCACGACGACGTCGGCGGGTCGCTGACGGCCGTCAAGTTCGACCTCGCCTGGATAGACCGCCATGCCCAGGAGCCCGAGGTGCGTGCGCGCGTCGCCGCAGCCTTGGAGACCGTCAATGCCGCCATCGAAGCCAGCCAGCGCATCATGCACAACCTGCGCCCCGCCATCCTGGAGCAGGGCCTGGTGGCGGCCCTGCAATGGATGACGGCGCGCTTCGAGCGGCGCACCGGCATCGAGGCCGGCCTGCGCATCGGCGAGGAAAGGCTGGGCCTGCCCTCTGGCGTGCCGCTGGTGGCCTACCGCACCGCCCAGGAGGCGCTGACCAATGTATCCAAGCACGCACTGGCGACGCGGGTCGACATCGAACTCAGCCAGGACTCGGGCGTGCTGACGCTGGAGATCCGCGACAACGGGCGCGGCATGGGGCGAGGCGACCTGTCCAAGGAGCGCTCCTTCGGCATCCGCGGCCTGCACGAGCGGGCGGCGACGGTGGGCGGATGGGTCGACCTGTCCAGCCCACCGGGTGGCGGCACCAGCCTCATCCTGACCGTGCCGCTGGCCCAGGACGCCATCGACGCACTGGACGACTCGACCGACTTCGGCAAGGATGACCCCAACTCCATCTGGGGGCGAGTGTGATCCGCGTCATCCTCTGCGACGACCATGGCCTGATCCGCCGCGGCATCCGCGACACGCTGGCCGATGCCCAGGACATCGAGGTCATCGGCGAGGCCGGCGACTACACCGAGCTGCGCGGCCTGCTGCATACCCTGGGCAAGGACAACCCCTGCGACGTCCTCGTGCTGGACATCAACATGCCCGGCCGTTCCGGCCTGGACGTGCTGCATGTGCTCAAGGACGAGGGCAATGCGGTGCGTACCCTCATCGTGTCCATGTACCCCGAGGACCAGTACGCCATCCGCGCGCTGAAGGCCGGCGCCTATGGCTATGTCAACAAGGGCGGCGACCCGGCGACGCTGGTGCAGGCGGTGCGCACCGTCGCCCAGGGCCGCAAATACGTGACGCCCGAGATCGCGCAGATGCTGGTCGAGAGCCTGACGGCGCCCGTCACCGAGCAGGCCCACCACAAGCTCTCCGACCGTGAGCTGCAGACCCTGGTCATGATCGCCTCCGGCAAGCGTCTGTCCGACATTGCCGAGGAGCTGATGCTCAGCCCCAAGACCGTCAGCGTCTACCGCGCGCGCATGCTGGAGAAACTGGGCCTGAGCAACAACTCCGAGTTGACGGTCTATGCCATCCGCAACGGACTCGTCGCCAGCTGAGGGGCGCGAGAGGGGCCCGCGCCGCCGGCCTTCGCTGGTCCGGCGGCTCACGCGCCTGAGCGTCACCGTCATGGGCGCCGCCCTGCTGCTGAGCTCGCTGGCCCTGGCCGCCTGGGTGCACCACAGCCTGCGCGAGGCCCAGATCCGGAGCGTCGAGCAGTCGGCCCAACTGCTGGCCGAGAACGTCGCGCCGGCCCTGGCCTTTCACGACCGCCAGGCCACGCGCGACGCCCTGGTCACCTTCAGCCGCCATGAGGGCCTGCAGGGCCTGGTGGTGCGCGAGCCCGGAGGCGAGGTCTTCGCCGCGTGGCCCGACGCGGCCGCGTCGGCGCCGTGGAGCGATGCGCCCCTGCAGGTCGGCTGGCAGGGGCTGCGCGTGGTCGCGCCGGTGCAGCTGCATGGCGAGCGCCTCGGCAGCCTGGCATGGGCGGAGTCCTTCGACGCCCTGAACGACACCTTGCTGCGCCTGGCCGCCGGTGCCGTCACCGTGCTGGCCCTGGCCTTGCTCGGCGCCAGCCTGCTGCTGCGCTGGACGCAGCGCCGGGCCCTCGCGCCGCTGATCGCGCTGTCGCGCCTGGCCGAGCGCGTCGCGACCAGCCAGGACTACAGCCTGCGCGCCCCCGTGCGCGAGAACGACGAGGTCGGGCGCCTGGCCGAGCGCTTCAACGGCATGCTCAGGCGCATCGAGGTCTGGCACGAGGACATGAACCAGCAGCTGGCCCAGGAGCAGCAGACCGGCCGCGCGATGCAGCAGCTCGCCCACCGCGACACGCTGACCGGCCTGCCCAACCGCCTGGCCTTCGAGCTGACGCTGGAGCGCCTCTTCGTCGACCTGCACCACCCCCAGCATGTCGGCGGGCAACGCCTGGCCCTGCTCTTCATCGACCTGGACAACTTCAAGCACGTCAACGACAACCTGGGCCATGCGGCGGGGGACGCCGTCCTCACGGAAGTCAGCCGGCGCATGAGCGGCGTGCTGCGTGCGAGCGACACGCTGTTCCGTCTCGGCGGCGACGAGTTCGCCCTGCTGGTGGCCGACGTGGCCGAGCCGGAAGCCGTGGAGCACCTGGCCGCGCGGCTGATCGCCGGCGTGGCCGAGCCGCTCGTCATCCGGGGCCAGGTCCAGCCCGTCGGCGCCACCGTGGGCCTGGCTTTCGTGCCCGATGACGCAACCGACCCCCAGTCGCTGCTGTGCGCCGCCGACGCCGCCATGTACGCTGCCAAGCATGCCGGCAAGAACACCTATCGCAGGGCGACCAGCGACTCTTCCGCGGGTCCTTGAGCGCTGCGCCTTCAGCGTTTTGCTGCTGCTGAGCGGCCATGCGCTGGCCCAGAACAGCGACATCCCCAGTCTCGAAGACCTGCTCCGCACCGAGCGCCGCGGCGCCGCGGCCGACGTGTCGGTCAGCACCGCCTCCCGCCAGGCCCAGAGCGCCGACCTGGCGCCCGCCGTCACCCATGTCGTCAGCCGCCAGGACATCGCCCGCCTGGGGCTGCGCAGCCTGGGCGACGTGCTGCGCCGCATGCCGGGGCTGGAGGTGCGCGAGGACGACGAGTTCACGCGCGTCGCCGTGCGTGGCGTCGCGCCCGGCGACTTCAACGGCCGCGTGCTCTTCCTGCTCGACGGCCTGCGGCTCAACGACAACCTCTACGACGCCGGCCCCATCAACCGCGAGTTCTATGTCGACGTCAGCCTCATCGAGCGCGTCGAGTTCACGCCCGGGCCGGGTTCGGCCCTGTATGGCGGCAATGCGCTGCTGGGCGTCGTCAACATCGTCACCCAGCGCGCCGATACCCTGGCTGGCCCGCAGGCGCATGTGGTGCTGTCACCGCGCGGCCAGGTCAGCACGCGGCTGAGCTATGCGCAGCGCCTGGACAACGGCGCCGAATGGCTGGCCGCCTTCAGCAGCGACGAGGAGCCCCACACGCCGCTGGCCTTCGGCGAGCCCGAGCCCTACCGGTCGCAGCTCGAGCCGCTGGAATGGGACCGTGCGCGGCGCTGGCTGCTCGGTGGGCGCAGTGGCGGCCTGTCGCTGCGCGTCGGTGGCGTCCAGCGCGAGCGGGGCCTCTACAGCTTCCTGCCCAAATCGGGCGACATCACCGGCAGCGTCAACTCGCTGCGCGAGAACTTCGCGCAGGCCGGCTGGGAAGGCCGCGCCGCCGACTGGGATCTGCACCTGGGCCTGGCCTGGCAGCAGTCGCGCTACCGCGCCGAGCAGGCCGACGACAGCGAAGCCGAGCTGCACACCGGCCGCTTCGAGGCCCTGGGCCGCTGGTGGCTGGCCGAGCTGCGCCTGGCGCGCTCCTGGGGTGGCCCGGCCGGCGACAGCCACACCACCAGCGTCGGCATGGACTGGCAGCGCGACAGCGTCCAGCGCTTTCGCTTCGTCTACCTGGGCCAGGMCCCCAACGACGAGAACTTCAACGCCCAGCGCCTGGGCTTCTACGTGCAGGACGAATGGCGGCTGGCCGAGCGCCAGCGCCTGGTGCTGGGCCTGCGCCAGGACGGCGTCCACGGTGGCGATTCGAGCTGGAACCCGCGTGCGGCCTGGGTCTGGTCGCCCGCGCCGGGCCAGAGCCTGAAGCTGATGTGGGGCACGGCCTTCCGTGCGCCCAACCGTTTCGAGCGCGCCCTCAACCAGGGCGCCGGCGCCGAAGCGCCGCGGCCCGAACGGCTGCGCACCACGGAGCTGGCCTGGCAGGGCCCCCTGTCCGGCCTGCCCGGGCTGGCCGCCGGCAACTGGAGCTGGCAGGCCTCGCTGTTCGCGAGTCATCTCGTCAACTTCATCGAGCGCGGCAGCGACCAGCGATTCACCAACACCCCGGTCGCCCACTCGCGCGGCGCCGAACTCGGCCTGAATGGCCATTGGCGCGAAGGCTGGCAGTTGCAGCTCAGCTGGATGGGCCAGCGCAACCGCGCGGCCGACGGCAGCCACCAGGCCTACAGCCCCAGCCAGACGCTGAAGTGGGCGCTGCAGATGCCCATTGCCGGGCCGACGCTGCGCCTGTCGCTGAGCGGCTGGGCGACGAAGGCGCGCTTCGGCGACGAGCGCCTGCCCGGCTATGCCCAGCACCAGGCCCATCTGCTGTGGCAGCCCAGCCGGCATTGGGATTTCTTCGCCGGCGCCCAGAACGTCGGCGGCCGGGCCTATGCCGAGTCCAGCGGCACCGGCTACAGCGCGCCCGTGCAGCGCCAGGGCACGCGTTGGCAGGCCGGGCTGACCTGGCGCGGAGACGCGCCTTGAGACGCTGCCGCCTCCTGCCGCTGCTGCTGGCGGCGGCCGCCGGCGTGGCGCGGGCCGACAGCCTGGACGAGGACAGGCTGCGCGCCGCCTTCGTGCTGCGCCTGGCCCAGTACACCCAGTGGCCGGCGCCGGTGGCCGAAGGCCCGACGCTGACCCTGTGCGCGGCCGGCCTGCAGCCGGCCGGGCTGGAGGCGGTGCGTGCGCTGGCCAGCCGCACGGTGGGGGCGGCCCAGGTGAGGGTGCGTGCACTCAGCGAGCCCCGCGACGCGGCGCGCGACTGCCAGGTGCTGCTGCTCGGCCACGCCGACGCGGCGACGCTGCGCCAATGGATCGCGGCGGTCAGCGACGCCCCCGTCCTCGTCATCGCCACCAGCCCCGAGGCGCTGCGGGCGGGCGTCTGCATCGCCCTCATCAGCGAACCCCAGGGCATGGCCTTTGCCGTCAACCATGGGGAGTCCCGCAAGCGCGGCCTCAGCCTGGCGGCGCCGGTGCTGAAGCTGGCGCGCGAGGTGCGCTGACCTCCGTTCGTCACCCCCGGCTGTCGATTCGCCACCGCGGGCTGCCGTTTATCGATTGATGACACTCTGTGGCAGCAGCCACTGCACAATCCGCCCCGTTCGAAATGGGCGGCCGAAATGGCCGGTGCTGCTGCAGGTGCGGTTCAAGCCTGCAGGCCAACTCTCTCGAGGGGCGTGTCATCGATACCGGATTGCTGAAAGAGCTGCGCATCGACGGTGCGCATCGCGATGACCATGACGGCGGCGGGCCGCCGAAATGGATCTGGGGCCTGGCGGCCGCCGTGGTCGTGCTGGGCCTCGTGGGCGGCGCGGCCTGGTGGTTCCTGGCGGGCAACAAGCCTGTTGCCGTGCAGACGACCAGCGTGCGGGCCAATGGCCAGGGCGCCAGCGCCGGTGCGGTGCTGCAGGCGACGGGTTATGTGACGGCGCGCCGCATGGCGACCGTCTCGGCCCAGATGACCGGCACGCTGACCGAGGTGCTCATCGACGAGGGCTTCAAGGTCAAGAAGGGCCAGGTGCTGGCCCGGCTGGATGACACCGGGCTGAAGGCCGGCCTGGCCGCCGCGGAGGCGCAGATCCGCACCACCGAAGCCAATCTCGGCCAGGTGCGTGCCCAGCTCGCCCAGGCCCAGGCCGACGAGCGCCGCCAGGCCGAGCTGAACGCCAGCGGCATGACGACGCGCCAGTCCCGCGAGCAGTCGGCGACGGCCGTGAAGACCGTGTCCGCTCAACTGGAGGCTGCCCAGCGCCAGGTGGAGGCCGCGCAGGCTCAGGCACGCATCGCCCGCGTCAACTTCGACTACGCCACCGTGCGCGCCCCCTTCGACGGCGTCGTCACGGCGCGCGCGGCCCAAGTCGGCGAGATCATCTCGCCGCTGTCGGCTGGTGGCGGCTTCACCCGCACCGGTGTGGGCACCATCGTCGACATGGACTCGCTGGAAGTGAACGTCGACGTCAACGAGGCCTATATCGCCCAGGTCAAGGCCGACATGCCCTGCGAGGCCGTGCTCGACGCCTATCCGGACTGGAAGATCCCGGCCCATGTCGTGGCCGTCATCCCGAGTGCCGACCGCGGCAAGGCCACCGTCAAGGTGCGCGTGGCGCTGGAGAAGAAGGACGACCGCGTCGTGCCCGACATGGGCGTGCGCGTCAGCTTCCTGGCCACCAAGCCCAAGACCGAGGTGGCGGTGGTGCCGGGCGTGCTGCTGCCGCCGGACGCGCTGGCCCAGCGCGATGGCGCCGACGTCGTCTTCGTCGTGCAGGAAAACCGCGTCGAGCAGCGAGCCGTCAAGCTCGGTGCGGACGTGGGCAAGTTCAAGCTCGTCACCTCCGGCCTGAAGGCGGGAGAGACGGTGGTGCTGTCGCCACCGGCCGAGCTGAAGCAGGGTTCAACCGTCGTGAACAAGGAATGAAGATGAGCGCTTTGATCGAAGTCCGCGATCTGTCCAAGGTCTACACACGCGGCAAGCAGAAGGTGGAAGTGCTGCACCACATCGACCTCGATGTGCAGCAGGGCGACTTCCTCGCGCTGATGGGCCCCTCGGGCTCGGGCAAGACGACGCTACTCAACCTGATGGGCGGCCTGGACGCCCCGAGCGGCGGCGCCATCACCGTGGGCGGCGAGCGCATCGACAAGCTGTCCGGCGCGGCCCTGGCCAAGTGGCGGGCGTCGCGGGTCGGCTTCGTCTTCCAGTTCTACAACCTGATGCCGACGCTGTCGGCGCAGAAGAATGTCGAGCTGCCGCTGCTGCTGACCAAGCTGTCCGCCGGCGAGCGCAAGAAGCGCGCGGCGATTGCGCTGCAACTCGTCGGCCTGGCCGACCGCGCCTCGCACAAGCCCACCGAGCTGTCGGGCGGCCAGCAGCAGCGCGTGTCCATCGCCCGGGCCATCGTGTCCGACCCGACGCTGCTCGTCTGCGACGAACCCACCGGTGACCTGGACCGCCAGTCGGCCGAGGACGTGCTGACGCTGCTGCAGGCGCTGAACCGCGAGCATGGCAAGACCATCGTCATGGTCACCCACGACCCGCGTGCCGCTGCTCGTGCCAGCCACACGCTGCATCTGGACAAGGGCACGCTGGTCGAACAGGCCGTCGCCTGAGGGGTGAAGCCATGAAATACCTTCATCTGATCTGGGCCGCGCTGTTCCGGCGCAAGGGGCGCACCTTCCTCACCCTGGTGTCCATCATCACGGCCTTCCTACTCTTCGGCCTGCTGGACGCGGTGCGCGTCGGCTTCGACCAGGCCGGCAAGAGCGCAAATGGCGCCCAGAGATTGCAGACGGGCTCCAAGCTGAGCTTCATCCAACTGCTGCCGATGTCACTGAGCGCGCGCATCGCGCAGCTCGACGGCGTCAAGGACGTGGCCTATGCCAACTGGTTCGGCGGCGCCTACCAGAAGCCCGAGAACCAGGTCTTCAGCTTCGCCGTCTCGCCCAACTACATCGACATCTACCCCGAGATGGAGGTGTCGGCCGAGCACCGCAAGGCCTTTGCCGAGACCAAGGACGGGGCCCTCGTCGGTGAAGGCCTGGCGCGCAAGTTCGGCTGGAAGGTGGGCGACCAGATCCCCATGCAATCCACCATCTTCCCGGACCGCAATGGCAGCCAGAACTGGCCGTTCAAGGTCGTCGGCATCATCCATGTGCCCGACAAGAAGACTGGCGCCTGGTACGACCAGATGTTCCTGCTGAACTGGAAGTACTTCGACGATACGACGCCCTGGAACCAGGGCCAGGCAGGCTGGTATGTGACGCGCGTGAAGGACGTCAACCAGGCCGACCGCGTGCTCAAGGCCATCGACGAGATCTCGGCCAACTCCGACCACGAGACGCGCACCCAGACCGAGGCGGCCGCCATGTCCAGCTGGATGAAGCAGGTGGCCGACATCAACCTCATCGTCACCTCCATCATGGGCGCCGTCTTCTTCACGCTGCTGCTGCTGGCCGGCAACACCATGATGCAGGCCGTGCGCGAGCGCACCGGCGAGATCGCGGTGTTGAAGACGCTGGGCTTCTCGGGCGAGAGCGTGCTGTCCATGGTGCTGGCCGAGTCGGTGCTGCTGCTGCTGATCGGCGGCACCATCGGCCTGCTGCTGGCCAGTGTCATCGGCCCCGCCGTCAGCGCGGGCAGCGGCGGTGCCCTGAACCTGCCGGCCGCGGGTGCGGCCAGCTGGATGACCGGCGTCGGGCTGGCCTTGGTGTTTGGCTTGGCTGTCGGCGCCTTGCCGGCTCTGCGCGCCATGCACGTGAACATCACCGACGCATTGGCCGGGAGGGCATGACCATGAAGTTTCTAAAGAACCTCGGACTCATCCTCCTCACGGTCGCCCTGCTGGTCGGCTGGATCTTCCTGCCCTGGTACGGCGCCCTCGCGCTGTTCGCCCTGCTGGGGCTGTGGATGCTGCTGTTCCGCACCGGCATGCAGGCCCTCTCGGTCGCCTCGGTGGGCATCAGCACGCTGACGCAACGCCTGGGCTCGTCGGCCGTCATCGTCGTCGGCATCGCTGGCGTGGTGGGTGTGCTGGTCGCCCTGCTGGCGATGGCCGAGGGCTATGGCCAGACGCTGCGCAACTCAGGCAGCCTGGACACGGCCATCGTCATGCGCGGCGCCTCGGCCAACGAGGTCTCGTCCTCGCTGAGCCGCGAGGACATCGTGCAGATCGAGCAGGCCCCGGGCGTCGCGCGCAATGCCAAGGGCGAGCCCATTCTTTCGGCCGAGACGGTGGTGGCCGCCAACCTGCCCATCAAGGGCGGCAAGGCCGA
Source organism: Roseateles sp. P1_C1_2 (assembly GCF_056406535.1). Classification (NCBI taxonomy): domain Bacteria; kingdom Pseudomonadati; phylum Pseudomonadota; class Betaproteobacteria; order Burkholderiales; family Sphaerotilaceae; genus Roseateles; species Roseateles sp. P1_C1_2. The sequence continues at coordinate 34,133 of NZ_JBFUAB010000009.1, read as the reverse complement.
CGAATCGGGCAGCGCCCAGGTGCGCGGCATCAGCGAAGCCGCCTTCGTCGTGCGGCCCAACGTCAAGATCATCGAGGGCAAGAGCTTCCAGCCTGGCCTGCGCGAGATCGTCGTCGGCAAGGGTGCGGTGCGCCAGTTCACCGGATTGACGGTGGGCAGCACGCTGAAGCTTGGCAACTCGCCCTGGACCATTGTCGGCATCTTCGCCTCGGGGGATGCGATGGAGTCCGAGCTCTGGGCCGATGCCAATGTCGTCAACGACGCCTACAAGCGCGGCAGCGGCCGCAACTCGGCCACGGTCAGGCTGGACAGCCCGTCCGCCATCAAGGCCTTCGGTGCCGCTCTCGAAGCCAACCCGCAGCTGAAGGTGAAGGCCAGCACGACGCTGGACTTCTTCGCCAAGCAGAGCGAGCAGATGACCAAGGTGCTGCGCATCATCGGTATCGTCGTCGGCTCCATCATGGCCGTGGGTGCGGTGTTCGGGGCGCTGAACACGATGTTCGCCGCCGTCGCGGCGCGGGCCCGCGAGATCGCGACCTTGCGTGCCATCGGCTTTCGCGGCCTGCCGGTCGTCGTTGCGGTGATGCTGGAGACGACATTGCTGGCATTGATCGGCGGCCTCATCGGCGGCTGCGTGGCCTGGCTGATCTTCAACGGCTTCGAGGCCTCGACGATGGCCGCCGGCTCGGTCGGCAAGCTCAGCTTCAACCTGGCCGTGTCGCCGGGCCTGCTGTGGGAGGGCATCAAGTGGGCCCTGGCGATCGGCTTTGTCGGTGGGCTGTTCCCGGCGGTGCGGGCGGCTTCACTGCCGGTGACAACGGCATTGCGAGAAGCTTGAGTCCGCAAGCATGAAGGGCGGGGCTGGCACTTCGGTGACCGGCCCCGTTTTTCGATGGCAGTGTGGAAAGGGTGAAGTGGCTGGTGGCAACTGCCCCAAGCGGCGGCCGCTTCAGGCTGGCTGCTGCCGCTCGGATTCGTCAGTCGTGGGGCAGCAATGTGCCCAAAGCTGAAATCGGCGGCGCCTGAGTAGGCCGGCTCGAGAAACTGGTCAGGCGGCCCAGCAATTGCCAGCTGCTACGAGCTCAATCACGTTTCCGAAGCCTAGGACGTACCCAATTGCGAAGGCGGCCATTGTTGAACTCCATAACCATCAGGCCGTTGTTGTCGCATTGAGCGCCGTCATCTTCACCACACACGTCTCCCGCGAGCCAGAACTCCGGCATTCCGTTGTTGTCTATGTCAGTGATGGCCGACACGAACCCTGTGTTGTAGAGAAATCCGTGCATATACAACTCAGCTTCAGCGACATGGTCCGCATTCACTACAAATGCAAGCGGGTACTCCAAATATGCGTAGTACCCCTCATGTAGATCCTCCGGTGCCGCTTCCTTGATCGAAGAGAGCTTGCAAGGGACCAGCAGCACGATCGACGGTCTGCCCTGCTTCTTTAACAAATGTGCCTCGCCGGGAAGGCATCTATGTCTTTCAACAGACGCCTGAATCTTTGCAAAGGCCAGCGGTCGCAGATGAGTCGATGCAGATTCGACCCCTGAAACGATAAGTGATGTGAACTTCTCGTCCACTCGAGGAGGCTCAAGCCTGGCGTACCGCTCGGCTGCTTCCGAGTATGGCGACAACACTGCCGCGAGGACTACCAACAGGTGCAAGTGGCGGGATTTCATTACGCTCATTCCCCCAGCTCTTCGGCTGAAGACCAGTTCCATTTGAGCATTCTTCAGCCAGCCCACCGCGCAGTTCGTGTCGCCAAGGCTGACGCAAGCCAGACAACTCCAGGCCTGCAGCTGCCACCCAAACTTCCGCTTTGGGCACTTTGCTGCCCTACGAACGCCGGCCGCGAGCGTCAGTAGCCGCTGCAAAGCCGACTTCTGCCGGTGAAGCCCTTCAGCAGCTAACTGAACGCCGCCAGCAGTCGCTCCAGGGCGACTGTGAACGGCGTCTGCATCAGCGGCAGCGTAGCCACCATGCCGATCAGGCCGATGCTGACGGTCAGCGGGAAGCCGACCGAGAAGACGCCGATCTGCGGCGCGACGCGCGAGATGACGCCGAGCACCAGGTTCACGAACATCAGCATCGTGATCAGCGGCAGCGCGATCCACAGGCCGATGCTGAAGATCTCCGCACCCCATTGCTGGGGCGTCGCCACGCGCAGGAAGGCGAAGGGTTCGGTGCCGACCGGGAAGGCGTGGAAGCTCTGGATCAATGCGTTGATCAGCAGCAGATGGCCGTTGATGGCGATGAAGAGGAAGGCCACCATGCTGCCGAAGAAGCGTGCGCTGGCCGTGCCCTGGGCACCGGTGCTGGGGTCGAAGAAGCCGGCGAAGTTCAGGCCCATTTGCAGGCCGATGATTTCGCCGGCGAACTCCAGCGCCGCGAACACGATGCGCACCGCGAAGCCCATGGACAGGCCGATCAGCAACTGCTGGGCGACCAGCAGCGTCAGCGCGGGCAGGGAGTCCAGCGGTGTGGCCGGCATGTCCGGCAGCGAGGGCTGGGACGCCACCGAGATGAAGAGGGCCAGGCCGACGCGCAGGCGCAGCGGCACATTGCGCTGGCTGAAGGTGGGCATGCCGGCGAACAGGGCCAGCGTGCGGATGAAGGGCCACAGGAGTGGGTTCAGCCAAGCGAGGAGTTGGGCTTCGGTGACGGAGAACATTGGGTGTTTGTTGCTCCGTTCAGGGTCTGTCGCGTGAGGGCGTGCTGTGTCCGTGGCAGTAGGCTAGCGCCACGGTGCCGGGAGTCCGTCCCGGCGGCCGGGTAACTTTCTTCTGCGGCGCCAGAAGAAAGTCACCAAAGAAGAGGCGCTGAACCGCACACGATCGCGACGCCGCGAAGAGCGGCGCGCGAAAACAACCAATGGCGTTGTGGGAAGAAGCGACCCGCTGCGCTCTCGCGTCTGACTTGTCACGAGCAGCATCCATCGGACCGGCGGTCCGTCCGACGCGCGGCTGCACGCCGGGCTCACCAGAAAAACAAATGCAGCGTCGCTCGGGCGACGCGGTATTCCTTGATGAGCTCGGCGTGCAGCCGGCGTTAACCGGCGTGAAGCGGCGATGGAGGGCACTCGTCATAGGGACAGCAGCGAGAGCGCAGCGGGTCGCTTGGGGGCGAGCTCCAGTCCGAGCAAAGCGAGCGCCCGAGCCCCCTCGAGTGCGGATTGCATTCAGCGCTCCTCTTTTGGTGACTTTTCTCTGGCGCGTCAGAGAAAAGTTACCCGCCCTCGCGGGGCGGATTCCCGCGGCACTGCACCGAGTCGAAAGGTTCTCGGCAAAAGCAACCATTCAGCCCACCACTTGCGGAATCGTCATCAACGTCCGCTGGATGTACTCCACCAGCGTCGTCATCATCCACGGCCCCGCGATGGCCAGCGTCAGCACCGTGGCGACGACCTTGGGCACGAAGGACAGCGTCGCTTCGTTGATCTGCGTGGCGGCCTGGATCACGCTGACGACGACGCCGACGAGCAGCACGACGATGAGCACCGGTGCGGCCACCAGCATCATCATGTAGAGGCCTTGCTGGCCGAAGGTGAAGACTTGTTGTGCGTCCATGGCTTGCTCAGGTGACAAACGAAGCGGCCAATGAGCCGAGCAGAAGATTCCAGCCGTCCGCCAACACGAACAGCATCAGCTTGAAGGGCAGGGCGACGAGCACGGGCGACAGCATCATCATGCCCAGGCTCATCAGCACACTCGCCACGATCATGTCGATGACGAGGAAGGGGATGAAGATCAGGAAGGCGATCTGGAAAGCGCTCTTCAGCTCGCTGGTCACGAAGGCCGGCACCAGCACCTTGAAGGGCACGTCTTCCGGCTTGACGCTGGCGTCCAGCTTGGCCAGGCGCGAGAACAGGGCCACGTCGGCTTGGCGCGTCTGCTTGAGCATGAAGCCGCGCATCGGCACCTCCGCGCGCTTGAGGGCTTCGTCGAACTGGATGGTGCCGGCGCTGTAGGGCTGCCAGGCTTCGGCATAGACCTTGTCCAGCGTCGGGCTCATGACGAAGAAGGTCAGGAACAGCGACAGGCCGACGATGACCTGGTTGGGCGGCGCCGACTGCGTGCCCAGGGCCTGGCGCATCAGGCTCAGCACGATGGCGATTCGCGTGAAGGCCGTCATCATCAGGATGACCGCGGGCAGGAAACCCAGCGCCGTGAAGAAGAGCAGCGTCTGGATGGGCACCGAGTAGCTGCCACCGGCGCCCTGGCCGATCAGCAGAGGCAGCGAGGCGGGCGGTGTCTGGCCCTGCTGTGCGAAGGCAGCGCCGGCTGCAAGCAGCAAGCCGGCCGTCAAAAGTTGCTTAAGCCGCATCACCGCGCTCCTTGCTGAGCAGCTTCGCAAACGAGGCCGGTGGGACGGGCTCGGCCTGCGGCGGCATCACATGCAGCGTCGTGATGTTCTGGGCGGTGGCGCCCAGCACCAGCCAGCGGCGGTCCTCACCCTGGCCGACCTCGACGACGAGGATGCGCTGGTTGGGGGCGGTGGGCAGCTGGGCCACGACGCGCAGCACGCCGGCCGCCGCCGCGCCGCCCAGCGGCGTGCGCTTGAGCAGCCACAGCGCGACCGGGATCAGCGCGACGATGCCGAGGAACCAGAGGAAGGGGAGCAGGCCGGAAGCATTCATGCCTCGGCATTCTGCGGACGGACTTGAACCGCCGAACCCCCTAAGTGGCAGCGGAAGAGGGCGTTTATGCGGCCTTGGAGAGGCGGCGCATGCGCTCCGAGGGCGTGACGATGTCCGTCAGCCGGATACCGAACTTGTCATTCACGACCACCACTTCGCCCTGGGCGATCAGATAGCCGTTGACCAGCACGTCCATGGGCTCGCCGGCCAGCGCATCCAGCTCCACCACCGAGCCCTGGGCCAGCTGCAGGATGTTCTTGATCGGGATGCGGGTGCGGCCGAGTTCAACGGTCAGCTGGACGGGGATGTCCAGGATCATGTTGATGTCGTTGCCAGGGCCCGCGCCGGTGGTGGGCGTGAAGTTGGCGAAGCTGGGCGTGGAGACCTGCTCCGGCACCTCGGCAACGACTTCGGACGCGACCGAGGGTGCGGGCGCGGCCTCGGCCAGCGCGGCGGCCCACTCGGCCGCCATCGCGTCTTGTTCTTCCTGGCTGGGTGAATCAGGGCTCATGTTTGGCTCCCAACCAGCTCTCTTGAGGGCCGGTCAGCATCTTGTCGATCTTGAGGGCGTAGCGCCCGTTGGACGTGCCGTAGTGGCAGTCGAAGACGGGCACGCCGTCCACCTTGGTCTGGATCATGGGGTCCAGGTCCAGTTCGATGAAATCGCCTGGCTTGAAGGCCAGCAGTTGCTCGACAGTGGCCGGCGCCGTGCCCAGCTCGGCCACCAGTTCCACTTCGGCCGATTGGATCTGGGTCTTGAGCAGATTGATCCAGCGCCGGTCGGGCTCGGAGGAGTCGCCGACCGTCGTGGAATACAGCACGTCGCGGATGGGTTCCAGCGTCGAGTAGGGGATGCAGAAATAGATGGTGCCGCTGGTCTCGCCGATTTCCAGCGTGAAGGACGTCGACACGACGATCTCGCTGGGCGTGGCGATGGTGGCGAACTGGGGCTGCATCTCCGAGCGCTGGTATTCCAGCTCGAGCGGGTAGATGCCCTTCCAGGCCTTGTGGTACTCGGCGAGGATGACCTCGACGATGCGGGTGATGACGCGCTGCTCGGTGGGCGAGAAGTCGCGGCCCTCGATGCGGGCGTGGAACTTGCCGATGCCGCCGAACAAGGAATCGATGACGGCGAACACCAGCGTCGGGTCGCAGACGATGAGCCCGCTGCCGCGCAGCGGCTTCACCGACACGATGTTGAAGTTGGTCGGGACGACGATCTCGCGCAGGAAGGCAGAGTACTTCTGCACCTTGATGCCGCCGATGGCGACTTCCGGGCTCTTGCGGATGAAGTTGAACAGGCCGACGCGGATGTTGCGCGCGAAGCGTTCGTTGATGATTTCCATCGTGGGCATGCGCCCACGAACGATGCGTTCCTGGCTGGCGAGGTTGTACTCGCGTATGCCGCCGACCTGCTCCTCCTCGGCCTCGAGCTTCTGGCTCTCGCCGGTGATGCCCTGGAGCAGTGCATCGACTTCGTCTTGGGAAAGGATCTGCTGATTCATTGCCGACCCAGGCTTACTGGACGATGAAGTTGGAGAACAGGACTTGCGTCACCGGGCTTTCGACGTGGGCCTTCTTCTTCTTTTTCTTCTTGGGCGCGTCGCCGGCGACTTCGTGGTCGTCGTCATCGTCGAGCTCGATGCCCATGGGGCGAACCGACTCGCGCATGATGTCCTTGGCCAGCTTTTCCTTGCCCTCGCGGGTCAGCAGCTCGCCGGCGGTCTTGTGCGCCAGCACCATCAGCACATTGCTGCGGATGGCGGGCATATAGGCCTTGATCTGGTCGGCGAACTTCGGGTCATCGACCTGCAGCGTGACGCCGACCTGGGCGAAGCGGTCCACGTCCTTGTCGGCCAGGTTGACCGTGAAGGGGTCCAGCGGCACGAAGGTGGGCGGATGGTCGCTCTTGGCATGGGCCTTGGGCTTGGCCGCCGTCTCGGTTGTTTCGGCGCCGTCTTCACCGTCCTCGGCCACCGGCTTCTTCTTGAGCAGCATGACGGCCGCGCCGCCACCCACCAGCACCAGCACCAGTACGGCGGCCAGGATGATGATGAGCTTCTTGCTGCCGCCCCCCTTGGGCGCGGCAGGTTCCGCAGCAGCCGGCGCAGTCGCCATGTGAACTCCTTGAGACGTCGTCGCCCAGGCCAGCCACGACGGGCTGAGGGCATATGCGCTCGATTATTGACCCCGGGGCCGCCGGGCAAACCTCGATTAGCTTGAGTGCGGCGTGGCTATTTCGGCTTCAGCTTCAGGCAAATGTGTCGAGCAGGCCGACGCTGCGGCGTGCCGGCGTGGCCGCGGCGGTCGTGCTGGCGCCGACGCGGGCACCGGCCGAGGCGCTGCGCGAGCCGCGGTTGTCGTCATTTCGGCCCGCTTCGGCATCACCGCCCTGGGGATCGCGGGGCGCTTGCTGGAAGACGCCACCACCCGACAGCGTCAGGCCCTGGCCCTGCAGCGCGGCGGCCAGATCGGGCAGGCTCTGCTCCAGCGCCTGGCGCGTTTCGGCGTGTGCGGCATGGAAGGACACCTGGGCCTGGGCGCCGTCGACGACGATCTGCACGGACACCGGGCCCATGTCGGCCGGGTTGAGCTGCAACTCGGCCTGCTGCACGCCGTCCACGGCCAGCAGGCTGACGCGCGCACCCAGCTCGGGCGCGAAGGCGCTGCTGTGCACGGCGGCGCGCACCTGGCCGCTGCCGTTCAACGCTGCGGCGTCCGAAACCGCGGCTGTGGCCGGCATGGCCTGGGCCAGCACGGCGGCGAAGCTGGTGGGGAGGGCTTCGGCCGCGCCCGCCGCCTGCGGCGTGCTGGCGCCACTGGCTGTGGCGGCCGCCTGCAGGCTTTCGCTGTTGCTGGCGCTGCGTGCGGCGGCCTTGTCGGCAGCCGCGGCCAGCTCGATGCCCTTGGCGCGGGGCGCGGTGTCACGCGCGGGAGCGTCGGACGGGCGGCGCTCGACGGCGGCGCTCGAGGCCGTGTCGGTGCCGCTGCCGGTGCGGGGCGTTGCAACCGCGGCTTCGTCGTCGGCCAGGCGGCCGACGCGGCCGCGGGCGRCATGCCTGGCGCCGGGCGTGTCGCTCTCCGCCGCCTCGGCGCCGGCTGCAGTAGCAAGCGGCGCCGCGGCCGGCACGGCCTGGGCAGGCAGGGTCTGCGGCGTCAGGCCGATCAGTTGCGTGAATTCATCCAGGCCGGAGGTTTCGGGATCCTGCGCGGCGTCGGTCTTGGCAAGGCCGCCGTCATCGGCTTGCTCGCCACTGACGGCCGCCTGGTCGGGCTTGGCCGAGGCCGCCGCGTCGGGTGTGCGGTTCTGCACGGGTTTGGCCGGTGCGGGCGACGCCGGGCGGCGTGTCGTGGCGGCAGCCGGCGTCGGGGCCGGCTCGCTGGCCGCCGACTGGGGCTCGCGCGGCACGGGGTCGGCGTGGGCCGGCGGCGGCAGCGTGGGCTGGTCGTTCAGGAACTGCGCAAAGGTCGGCCCGCCGGCCGAGCCGCTGCCGGGCAGGTTGGGTTGGGCGGCGGGCGGCAGGGCGGCCGGCTTGGGGGCGATGGTCTGCGAGGAGGCGAGCATGGCGGGGTGCTCCTCAGGCGTGCGCCATGCGGCGCAGATGCGCGCGGGCGGCAAATTCATCGGCGGCGCGCTGTTCGCTGCGCTGGACGATCTTGGCCGCTTCGGCCTGGCGGCGGGCGATCAGCTGGCGCAGCGCGGCGACGCGCAGCTCGGCCTGGCCGAGGGCCTCGCGGGCGCGCTGCTGGCGCTGGTCGGCGTGGTTGGCGACATGGTGCTGCGTGTCCACGGCCTGGTCGATGCGGCGGCCAAAGCTCTGGTAGCAGCCGACGATGTCCATCGTCGTGGCCTGGGTGAAGCTTTGCGTCCAGCGCTGCTGGTAGTCCTGTCGGTAGCCGGCCAGTTCACCATGCTGGGCGCGCGCGGCATGCGCCTGGTTGCTGGCGGCGTGCAGGGCCTGTGCGGCGGCGTCGCGCTCGTTTTCGGCGCGTTCCAGCAGCAGGCCCAGGGTGTCTTTGACGGGTGCACTCATTCAAAACTCCAGCGCAGCGCCCAACCCGCGGTCGGGCGCTCAGTCGATATCGGCGGCCCGGACCCTGAGGTTTAGGCGCCTTGGACCACGGCCTGCAATTGGCTGACGCTGGCGTGAAGAAGTGCCGGGCTGTGCATGTCCTGCTGCAGCAGCCGCGTCATGTCGGCATGCAGGCGAACGGCCAGATCCAGCTCGGGGTCCGCGCCCGGGGCGTAGGCACCGAGCTGGATGAGGTCGCGGGCCTTGTTGTATTTCGCCAGAAGCTGGCGGAATCGACGCGCGGAATCGACCTGGTTTTGGGGTGCAACACTGGTCATCACCCGGGAAACGGAGCGCTCGATGTCGATGGCCGGGTAGTGGCCGGCCTCGGCGAGCTCGCGTGACAGCACGATGTGACCGTCCAGGATGCCGCGTGCCGCGTCGGCGATCGGGTCCTGGGGGTCGTCGCCCTCGGTCAGCACGGTGTAGAAGGCCGTGATCGAGCCCTCGCCCGGCATGCCGTTGCCGCTGCGCTCCACGAGCTGGGGCAGCTTGGCGAAGCAGCTGGGTGGGTAGCCCTTGGTGGCCGGCGGCTCGCCGATGGCCAGCGCGATTTCACGCTGCGCCATCGCATAGCGGGTCAGCGAATCCATCAGCAGCAGCACGTGGCGGCCCTGGTCGCGGAAATGTTCGGCGATCGCCGTGGCGTAGTGCGCCCCCTGCATGCGCATCAGCGGCGGGGCGTCGGCGGGCGCGGCGACGACGACGCTGCGCTGGCGGCCCTCGTCACCGAGGATGTCCTCGATGAATTCCTTGACTTCGCGGCCGCGCTCGCCGATCAGGCCGACGACGATGACGTCGGCCTGGGTGTAGCGGGCCATCATGCCCAGCAGCACCGATTTGCCGACGCCGGTGCCGGCGAACAGGCCCAGGCGCTGGCCACGGCCGACGGTCAGCATCGCGTTGATGGCACGCACGCCGGTGTCCAGCGGCGTGCGCACCGGGTCGCGGTCCATCGCATTGATGGGGCGCCGCACCATGGGTTCGTTATGGATGTCGCTCAGCTCGCCGCCGCGGTCCAGCGGGTGGCCGTGGGGGTCGACGACGCGGCCGAGCAGGCCGTCGCCCATGGGCAGGTGCAGGCCACGGTCCTCGCCGCGGCGCCAGGGGTGCAGCGGTTGGCCCAGCTGGGGCGCCAGCGGCGGCAGGTGGCGCGGCACGACGGTGGCGCCGCTGGACAGGCCCTGGACCTCGTCGGTGGGCATCAGATAGGCGCGGTCGCCCGAGAAGCCGACGACTTCGGCATTCACCGGCGCCGAGCCGCGGCGCGGGTTGTTGCCGCTGCTGGGCATCTGGATGCGGCAGACCGAACCCATCGGCACCTTGATGCCGGTGGCTTCCAGCACCAGGCCGGCCACGCGCACCAGCTTGCCTTGGGATTCGATGGGCGCGGCGTTGCTGGCCAGCGTCTCGAGATCGGCAAGGTAGCGCGTCCAGCGCTCGGTGCGGGCGGAGGTCATTCCTCGTCGTCCTGCCGGCGGTCTTCCCAGATCGACTGCTGGCCGATGGCCGAGACGGCCTGCTGCCAGCGCGTCGCGATGGTGGCGTCGACGCTGGCGACGTCGGCATCGACCTTGACGCCGCCGCGCGGCACCTCGGGGTCGGGAATGAGCTGGGCCTCGCGGGCCTGCAGCTCGTTGCCAGCGCCCTCCTGCACGAGGGGGTGATCATCAGGGTGGACGCGCACGCGCACATGGCGGGCCGACAGCTGCAGGGCCTCGACGGCGTCATGCGCCACGTGAGCGATCAGTTCGGGGCGCTGCTCCAGCTCGCTGCGCACGACCTGGCGCGCCAGCTCGACCGCGATGCGGGCGACCGACGCGGCCATCTCGTCCTCCAGCGCGCGCATCTCGGTGTCGAAGCCGTTCACCAGCCCACCGAGCTGCTTGCTCATCTGCTGGGCAAAGCTCTGCTTGAAGGCGTCCAGCGCGGCCATGCCGTCGCGGTAGCCGTCCTGGTAGCCGCTCTGGCGGGCGGCATGCAGCTGTTCCTGCGCGCTGGGCTCGGGTGGGGGCGGCGGTTCAACAGGGGCGGCGGCAGCGGCCGGTGGCTGGGGCGAGCCGGGGCGCATCGGCGCGAACGGCGAAGGCGCGGTGTTGCCGAGGTTGTCGAGGTTCCAGGCCTTGGCGCCTTGAAGCTCCTCGCCGGGGATGAAGCGGGCATAGCTGCCGCGACGGTCGGTCTCGCGACGGTCGGGTGGCGGGACTTGCCGCGGGGGTTGGCGACCGGTGGCCATGTCGCGACCTTAAACGAATTGGTCGTCGCCGCCGCCGGCGAGCACGATCTGCCCTTCGTCGACGAGGCGGCGCACGATCTTGAGCATTTCCTTCTGCTCGGCCTCGACCTCCGACAGCCGCACCGGGCCACGGGTCTCGAGGTCCTCGCGCAGCGTCTCGGCGGCGCGGGTGGACATGTTGCGGAAGATCTTCTCGCGCAGGTCGGCGCTGGAGCCCTTGAGCGCGACGATGAGGCTCTCGCTCTGCACTTCCTTGAGCATGGACTGGATGCCCTTGTCGTCGATCTTGTTCAGGTCGTCGAAGGTGAACATGTTGTCCATGATCTTCTGCGCCAGGTCGGAGTCGGCCTCGCGGATGTAGTCCAACACCGAGGCCTCGACGCTGGAACCCATCATGTTGATGATCTCGGCGGCCGTCTTGGCGCCGCCCAGCGAGCTCTTCTTCATGCGCTCGCCGCCGGCCAGGATCTGGCTCATCACTTCGTTCAGGTCCTTCAGCGCGGTCGGCTGGATGCCGTCCAGCGTGGCGATGCGGATCAGCACTTCGTTGCGGCCGCGCTCGGTGAACATCTTCAGCACAGAGCTGGTCTGGTCGAAGTCCAGGTGGGCCAGGATGGCGGCAATGATCTGCGGGTGCTCGTTGCGCAGCAGCTCGGCCACGCTGGCGGCGTCCATCCACTTCAGGCTCTCGATGGACGACACATCGCTGCCCTGCAGGATGCGGTCCAGCAGCAGGTTGGCCTTGTCTTCGCCCAGGGCCTTGCGCAGCACGGCGCGCACATATTCGTCGGTATCGGTGACCAGGGTGCTCTGGGTTTCGGCGACGGCGTCGAACTTGTCGAGCACGGTCTCGACCTGGGCCCGCTTGATGACCTTGAGCTTGGCGATCTGCTCCCCCAGCGCCTGCACCTCTTTCGGCGACAGATGCTTGAAGACCTCGCTGGCTTCTTCTTCGCCCAGCGACATCAACAGGATTGCAGCGTTCTCTATGCCCTTGTCATCCATGGTTCAGCTCTGAATCAGGCGGCCGTCTCGCCGGCCATCCAGTCGCGCACGATATTGGCGACGGCGACCGGATTGTCGCGGGCCAGGGCGCGGGCGCGGTCGAGTTTCTCGTTGTGCACCGGTGCCTCCAGGCGCGGCATGCCGGCGGCGCCTGGCAGCAGCTCTTCGTCGTCGACGACTTCGTCCACGGTCTCGGGCTTGTCTTCCGGCGGCAGCGGCGCGGCGGCCTTGATGGCGGGGCGGATCATGCCGAAGACGGCGATCAGCGCGATGGCGACGAAGGCCAGCGGCACGATGGCGCTGCGGGCGATGTCCAGCAGCCAGGGCTGCTTCCAGACCGGCACGTCGGCGGGCTCGGTCTTGTCGACGACGAAGGGGGCGCTGATGACCTTGACCGAGTCGCCGCGGTCGGCGCTGAAGCCCATGGCTTCCTTGACGAGGTCGGTCAGGCGGGTGATTTCGTCGGCCGAGACCGGCTGCTGCGTCGTCTTGCCCTTGGCGTCGGTCACCGAGCGGTGGTTGACGACGATGGCCGCATTCAGGCGCTTGACGTTGCCGACCGAGCCGCGCGTGACGCGCACGGTCTTGTCCAGCTCGTAGTTGGTGACCTGCTCGCGGCGGCTGTTGCCGTTGCTTTGCGCCCCCTGGGCGGCCTGCAGCGGGGCGCTGGCGCCGTTGACGGGCGCGGTGGCCGGCACGGGGGGCTGGTTGGTGGCCGCGCCGGGCACGCCGGTGGGCGTGGCGTTGCTGGCGTTGTTGCTCTCGTTGCTCTGGCTGGAGCGCACCGCGGCCTGGGTGTTGGCGCCCTGGTTGGGACGGTATTCCTCGGCGGTGGCCTCGGTCTGCGAGAAATCCACGTCGGCGGTGACGCTGGAGCGCAGGTTGTCGCGGCCGACCACGGGCTCCAGCAATTCGAAGATGCGCTTGTTGAGGCCGGCTTCGACCTGCTGCTTGTAGAGCAGTTGCTGGCTGTCCAGGCCGGTGGCGCTGTCCGCGCCGGTCTGGGAGATCAGGGCGCCGGTCTGGTCCAGCACGCTGACGGCCTTGGGGTGCAGTTCGGGCACGCTGCTGGAAACGAGGTGGACGATGCCGGCGATCTGGGCGCGGTCCAGCGTGCGGCCACCGCGCAGCGTCAGCATGACGCTGGCGCTGGGCTTTTGCTGCTCGCGGAAGAAGCCGTTCTGCTGCGGGATGGCCAAGTGCACGCGGGCATCGGCCACGTCGGACATGGCGGTGATGGTGCGGGTCAGCTCGCCTTCGAGGCCGCGCTGGAAATTCAGGCGTTCGTTGAACTGGGTCTGGCCGATGGAGGACTTGTCCATCAGCTCGAAGCCGACCGCGTTGCCGGTGCCGCCCTTGGGCAAGCCCAGTGCGGCCAGCTTCATGCGCAGTTCGTAGACCTGGGCGGCCGGTACGAGGATGGTGCCGCCGGCTTCATGCTTGTAGGGCACCTGCATGGCCGACAGCTGGCCGATGACGGCGCCGCCGTCCTTGTCGGCCAGGCCGCTGAAGAGGGGGCGGTAGTCGCCCTGGGCCGACCAGAGCGTGATGGCCAGCACGGCGCCGGCCAGGGCCAGCAGGCCGACACCCATGGTGAGCTTGCTGCGCATCGGCAGGCCGTTCAGGCGCTGCACGAAGTTGGGCTGGGCGTTGATCGGGGTGATCATCACCGGGGCGGCGGCAGCGGAGGCGCTCAGGGCGTTGTCCATCGGGTGGGCGAGTACAGCGGAGGCCGGGGAATCCGGCGATGGCGCAAATTATTCGTGCCGCCACCCTCAAGAAAGCGCCGAAGTGGCCGACTCGGCCCGCGCATCTCCGCCCTTAGTGGCCGTGACTTGCTGCCAAAGTCCTGCCCCATGGACATGAAGCTGCGCCCCTTCGACTTTGCTCAGGCCGCTGCCCGCGCGGGTCTGGCGGTCAATGGCACGCCGCTGGCGCCCAAGCCGGCCGCCACTACGGGTGCCAGCTTCGGCGACGCGATGACGCAGGCGCTCAAGGGCGTCAGCGCCCAGCAGAACGAGGCCGCGCGCATGCAGCGCGAGGTGCAACTGGACAATCCGACCGTCAGTCTGGAAGAGACCATGGTCTCGATGCAGAAGGCGCAGATCGGCTTCCAGGCGACGCTGCAGGTCAGGAACCGGCTGGTGTCGGCCTACTCCGAAATCATGAACATGCAGATTTAGTGGCCGGCCTGCGCGGCAGCTGGCACGGGTTGGCCTTTCGGGCCGAGCGCCGGGCCGCTCCCAAGCCGGCCCGCCAGGCGATGTGCTTGCGGCTCAATGCCGCAAGCATCGCCGTCCCTAGGGGGACCGACTGGGCCAGCCGGCGTTCAGCGTGGCAGGACCAGGCGAGGGGCCAACAATTCAGCAGCCGTTGCCCTTGCGGGCGTCCGAACCGCAGATCTGCRGCCGCCCCAGCGGGTTCAGGTCGATGCGCAGCTGCTGGTTGTTGTCGTTGGAGATGCCGATGCGGGTCCAGTCCAGCGCCCGCCCCAGGCCTGCCTGGAAGGTGACGCTCTGGCCCGACTGCAGCAGCGTGCCCTTGTAGTCGCGGTAGTTGATGCTGCCCAGCTCGCAGCGCGGCAGGCCGGTGCTGCAGTCGCAGGCCGCTGCCCGGCTGGTGCCCCAGCACCATTGGGGGCCGCTGCTGAAGCTGACGTAGATGTTGCGGCCCTCGTCCACGCTGAGGGCGCGGGCGCGGCGCAGGTCCAGTTCCAGCAGTTCCGCCACATGACGCAGGCGCTGGCGGGCCAGATAACTCGTGTAGCTCGGCACGGCGGCCGACAGCACGATGGCCAGTACGGCCAGCACGACGACCACCTCGAGCAGCGTGAAACCTCGCAACCCGGGTCTCATGGATCCAGCTTCAGCAGCCGGCGGCGCTTTTGTGTCTGGTCTACATAGACCTGCAGCGAGCGGCCGGCGTTGGCGTCGAGATCGACGAAGGAGCAGCCGAGCTGCTGCATGCCGCTGGCGTCGCCGGCAATCGCGCTGACATGGTGGGGCAGCAGCGCAACGCGCAGGGCGCTGATGCGGTCGAGCTCGAGCACGAGGCCGTCGCTGGTCTGGCCCAGGGGCAGGGGGGAGAAATCCGGCGGCAGTGCCAGGGCCAGGCCACCGATGCTGAGGTCCAGCACGCGCAGCGCGCGCCCCGGCTGCTCTGCGCCCGGCAGCACGACGCGCGGATAGGCGCTGCCGGCCGGTTGCACGCGGAAGGACTGGCGGCGCTGGAAGCGGTAGAGCCGGCTCGGCAGCGCGCTGCGCAGCACGGTGCCCTGCTCGCCGCTGACGAGGACGGGCGCCTCGAGTTCGAACTGCAGCTTGATGGCGCCGAGGTAGGCCACGGCGGTGATCTCGCCGTCGGCCACCAGCGCCTGGCTGATGCCGTCGGGGTCGGTGCCGATCTCCAGGCCGATGACGTCGGCGTCGGTGTCCAGGGCGACGATGCGGCTGGACAGGCTCTGGCCCTGGGGGCCGCTCAGCAACACGCCGGCGGTCTCGCGCTGCAACTGCTGCAGATAGGCCGCGATCTCGGCAGTGGAGGCGACGCGCAGTTCCTCGGAGGTGGTTTCAGGAGCGCTCATGATGAGATGGTAGCCGCGCGGCTTGGTCTTGCGGGCCGAGCGCCGGGCCGCTCTCTAGCCGGCCCGCCTGACGATGTGCTTGCCGGTCGATCCGGCAAGCATCGCCATCCCCTCGGGGGCTGAGGCCGGACATGGTGAGTCCAGTGGACTCGCCGTGCCTGCCGAAGAGCTGCGGCACTGCCGCAGCGCGGTCTGCAAGACCGATCAGACCCGCCCGCGTTCAGCGAGGCGGGCTGGACGAGGGGTCAATGGACAAGCCTGCTCTTGCCCGTCATCACCTGGTCCAGGTCCTCCAGCCACGGCTCGGCCAGGTGGCGGATCTCGGCGTCATTGAGCAGGATGCGCTGCATGATGCGCGTCTTCAGCTGCGATTCGCTCGGGGCCAATTGGGATTGGCTGGCGGCAGACTTGAGCTGCGAGATCAGCAGCACGCAGGCGCCTTCGAGCTTGACGACCTCGTCCCAGTTGCCGGTGCGGGCGGCCGACAGCATGTCGGCGCTGGCTTGTTCGATGGCCTCGTAATAGTTGAGCAGGTCGGAATTCATGGGGGCGTACCGGATAGCGTGAGCAGGGCGGGGCGGGTGAGTCAGGCGGCCTTGGGCGGGCGCACTGCCGGGTTGTCGGCGATGGCCTGCCAGGCGTCGCGCACGGGCGCCAGCAGGCGCTTGCACTCCTCGATCGCGGCGACGTCGCTGTGCAGGTTGGCGTGGGTCAGCCGCATGCACAGATAGGCGTAGAGGTCGCGCAGGTCGTGGGCCAGCGGGTTGGATTCGAGGTTGAGGGCGGCCTTGAGGCCCTCGTCCAGGATGCGTACGCAGCGGCACAGCGAGTTGTTCTTGACCGGCGTGTTGCCGGCCTGGATGGCCGCCAGGGCCAGGTTCATGCCTTCCATGACGCCGTCGAACAGCAGGGCCACGAGGCGGTGCGGGCTGGCGCTGAGGACGTCGGTCTCGACGCCGACCTTGCCGTAGGCAGAGCCGGCGCGGTGAGCTCGGGAAGCAAACGGGGAGGAGGATCCGTACATGAGGGCTCTCTGGGCTGGATACCTTCAAATTTCGGCGCCCGGCCGGGGAACTTGAGGCGGCTTACCCCTGCTGGCGGCGTGAAAAAGGCGCCCTTAGGCGCCTTGTTCGTGAATCCTGCTCGGCGCCTCAGCTGGAGGACGAACTGCCGAACTGTTTGGACACATAGGCCGACAGCGCGCTGAGCTGGCTCATCTTGGTGTCCAGCGCGCTGTACTGGGCTCGCAGGCGCTTTTCCGTCAGCGTCAGCGAGTCTTCCATGCGGTCGATGGTGCTGGTGTTGCTGGCGATGCGTTTTTGCAGGCTGGTCTGGCCGGTGGTGATCGCGCCGTCCGTGCCCAGGATCTTGGTGGCGAAACTGTTCCACTGCAGCGCGAAACCCTGGTTGCGGGTGTTGACGGAGTCGGGGGCGGCGAACAGCTTCTTGAGGTCGGTCAGGTTGGACATGGCCTTGTCGAGCTTGGTCGCGTTGACCGTCAGCGCGCCGTTCTGGCCCGGTTCCAGGCCGATGTCGGACAAGCGGCCGAAGGCGCCCGCCAGTGTCGTCGTGCCGCCGGTGATGCCGCGCAGCATCTGCTGCACCGACACGGCCTTGGTGTCGCCCTGCAGCACGCCGGCAGCCTTGGTGCCGGCGTCGTACTTGGTCTGGTCGCGCATCAGGTTCATCAGCGCGTTGTAGGCATTGGCGAAGTCCGTGATCGCCTTGCGCACGCTGGCCGTGTCGTTCGTGGTGCCGACATTGACGGTGCTGGCCGTCGTCTTGAGCAGCGTCACGCTCATGCCGTCGGACAGGCCGGACAGCGTGTTGCTCTCCGAGCTCAGGTCCAGCCCGTCCCAGTTGAACTGGGCGTTGGAAGCGGCCTGGGCCTGGGTCATGCCGGCGCCGCTGCCGGGGTCGTAGGTCAGATCGGCGAGGGCGGCGTCGGGGCTGGTGATCTGGAAGGCCTGGTTTTCACCGGTGCTGAGGGAGCGGATGACCAGGCGTGTGCCGGCCGCGTCGTTGACGAGGCTGGCGCTGACGCCGGCATTGGCGGCGTTGATCTTGTCGCGGATGCTGGCCAGCGTGTCGGCCGCGCTGATGGTGACGGGCACCGGGGTGCCGGCGCCGGCCGTGAAGACCGGCGGTTCGCCGGCCCAGCGGCCCAGGGCGATGGTCAGGGTGCCGTCGCCGATGGTGCTGCTGCCGCCTGTGAAGATGCGGCTGGCGACCGATTGGGCGGAGGCCAGCTGGCTGACCTTGAGCACATGGTTCTGGCTGCCGGCGCTGGTGGCCGTGACGCTGGCCACCGTCGGGTCGGACACGCTGACCGTGGAGGCGTTCCACAGGCTGGCGTCGGACAGCTTCTGGGCGGCCGTCTGCATGCTGGAGACGGCCGACTGCAACATGCCGTAGGCGGAGATCTTGGTCTGGAGCTTGGCCGAGGCCTGCTTGATGTCATTGATCGGCTGCTGCTCGAGCGACATCAGCTTGGTGACCAAGCTTTCAACGTCGAGACCGCTGCCGATACCTAGTGACGAGATGGTGGCCATATGCCTTTCCTGAGTTCGACCCCTTCGCTAGGGCCTTCGGCATGCCGGGGGCGAACTTTAGGGATTTTTTGCAGCGTTGGCGCTGAAATGAGAAACGCCGGGACTTCCGACACGCGGATCCCGGCGTTGCTGAGCGGCGTCGGCCTCAGCCCTTGAGCAGTTGCAGCACCTGCTGCGGCAGCTGGTTGGCCTGGGCGACCATGGCGTTGCCAGCCTGCTGCAGGATCTGTGCCCGCGACATATTGGACGTTTCCTGGGCGTAGTCGGCATCCATGATGCGCGAGCGGGCCGAGGTCTGGTTCTCGACGGCAACCTGCAGGTTGGAGATCACGGCGTCAAAGCGGTTCTGCGTGGCACCGAAGGTGGAGCGGGCCAGGTTGACCTGGGCGAGCGCGAAGTCCAGGAACTGGACGGCCACCAACGGATCGCCTTCGTCGCCGTTCGCACCGGTCAGGGCCGGGGGGGCGCCGGCGGCGGCGAAGTCGACCGCGGCGGTCGGCGGCGGTCCACCGGTGCCGCTGCCGGCGGCACCCAGGATGTTGATCTTGGTGCTGTTGACGGCCGATTCCAGCGCGCCGTCGTTGCCGTTGGGCGTGCCGGTCGTGCCGGGCGTCGTGCCCAGGATGTCGCTCTGCGTGATGACGATCTGGTCATCCACGGTGGCGTTGGCGCCCACCTGGAAGGTGAACGTGGACGTCGCACCGCCCGGAAAGCCCGTCAGGATGGGCGAACCGTTGAAGTTGGTGTTGCGCATCAGGCGCCCGACTTCGGTCTGCAGCTGCGTGAACTCGTTGTTCAGCGCTGCCCGGTCCTGCACGTTGTTGGTGCCGTTGGCAGCCTGCACGGCCAGCTCACGCATGCGTTGCAGCATGTCGCCGACCTTGCCGAGCGAGCCTTCCGCCGTCTGCGCCAGCGAGATGCCGTCATTGGCATTGCGCATCGCGACCGACATGCCACGGACTTGCGTGTTCATGCGTTCGGCGATCGCCAGCCCGGCGGCATCGTCCTTGGCCGAATTGACACGCAGGCCAGAGGACAGGCGTTGCATCGAGACGCTCAGCAGACCTTGGGAACTGTTCAAGTTCCGCTGCGCGTTCATCGATGCGATGTTGGTATTGATCGTCTGGGGCATTTAAGCACTCCTGCAACAGCCCGGTTGATTCCGGTGTCCGCGCCGCAGAAGTCAGCGACGCGATGGAGTGAATTGTGTTGGTGCCCCCCGCGGGCCAAACCCGCGAACAACGGTCAAAACCACGGCCATTAAGGAAGCGTTGGATGAGTCCTCGCGATGCGGTGCGCCCCGGTTTGGGATGAGCTGCAAGGCGCAACGCACAGCCATGGCTTGGGCCATGGCGAGCATTTGCTACGCAGCAGATCGCCCAAAGCGGGGATGCGCCGCGCGTGGGGACTTGTTCAACGCTTCCTGAAGCCTGTGCCGGCGGTGCCCCCACCGCCGGGCTTCAGTCTTCCATCAGCCGCGCAGCAGCGTCAGCACCTGCTGGGGCAGCTGGTTGGCCTGCGAAATCATCGCGGTGCCGGCCTGCTGCAGGATCTGCGCGCGGCTCAGGTTGGCGGTTTCGCTGGCGTAGTCGGCGTCCATGATGCGGCTGCGTGCGGCCGACTGGCTTTCCACCGACACCTGCAGGCTGGAGATGACGGCGTCGAAGCGGTTCTGGGCCGCACCGAAGGTGGAGCGGGCCGTGTTCACCTGGGACAGGGCCTGGTCGATCTTGGCGACCGAGTCCAGCGCACCCTTGGTGCCCGAGCCGGTGTAGATGTCGAAGGTGGCGCCGGTGCCGGCCGCGCCGACCAGCAGGATGTCGGTATTGGCCGTGTTGGCGACCTCGGCCAGGGCGCCCTGGTTGGTGGCAGCGGCGGTGGCGGTATTCAGGATGTCGGCGCCGGTGATCGTGATGGTGTCGTTGGCCGTCGCGTTGGCGCCCACCTGGAAGGTGGTGGCGGCGGAGCCCGTCAGGATCGAGTTGCCGTTGAAGTTGGTGTTGCTGGACAGGCGCGTGATTTCCGACTGCAGCAGCGCGAATTCATTGTTCAGCGCGGTGCGGTCGTCGGTGTTGTTGGTGCCGTTGGCCGACTGCACGGCCAGCTCACGCATGCGCTGCAGCATGTCGCCGATCTTGCCCAGCGCGCCTTCAGCGGTCTGCGCGAAGGAGATGCCGTCGTTGGCGTTGCGGATGGCGACGCTCATGCCGCGCACCTGGGTGTTCATGCGCTCGGCAATGGCGAGGCCGGCGGCGTCGTCCTTGGCCGAGTTGACACGCAGACCCGAAGACAGGCGCTGCATGCTGACCATCAGCGAGCCCTGCGAGGCAGACGTGTTGCGCTGAGCGTTCAGCGAGGCGAGGTTGGTGTTGATGATTGCGGACATGGCGCGTTCCTTTCAGTGCCAATAGGTTGAATCCGAGCCCTGGGCAGTTGGCGCTATCGACCGTGTGGCCTGTCGCGTTGGCTGACGAGCTGGGACCCGTTGAATCCGTTATCGGACCTGGCAGGGGAACGCTTGAGAGTGATCCTTCGGAAAATGGGCCGCTCAATCTACCGAACTGAGGGGTAATTGGCGGCCTTTTAGGGTGCTTGAGCTGGCGGGCTTTGCCCTCGGGGGTCAACGACGACGGTTGTCGCTGCGGAGCTCAGGGCCAGCGTTGATGCTGGCCCGGGATCATCGAAGCAACTGCAGCACTTGCTGCGGTTGCTGGTTGGCTTGGGCGATCATGGCCGTACCAGCTTGCTGCAGGATCTGCGCGCGGCTGAGGTTGGCGGTTTCCATGGCGTAGTCGGCATCCATGATGCGGCTGCGAGCGGCGGACTGGTTCTCGACCGCCGTACCCAGGCTTTCGATCACGGCATCGAAGCGGTTTTGCGCCGCGCCGAAGGTCGAGCGGGCCACGTTGACCTGGGCGATGGCCTGGTCGATCTTGGCGATCGAGTCCAGGGCACCCTTGGTGCCGGAGCCGGTGTACACGTCGAAGGTGGTGCCGGTGCCAGCCACGCCGACGTTGGAGATGTCGGTGTTGGTCGTGTTGGCCACTTCCGCCAGGGCGCCGTCGTTCTTGCCGGCAGCGGTGGTCGTGCCCAGCATGTTCTGGCCACTGATGGTGATGGTGTCGTTGGCCGTGGCATTGGCGCCGACCTGGAAATTGAACGCCGTCGTGTTGGTCAGCACCGCCTGGCCGTTGAAGGTCGTGTTGGTGCTCAGGCGGGTGATTTCGCTCTGCAGCTGCGTGAACTCGTTGTTCAGCGCGGTGCGGTCGTCGGTGTTGTTGGTGCCGTTGGCGGACTGGACGGCCAGTTCACGCATGCGTTGCAGCATGTCGTTGACCTTGCCGAGGGCGCCTTCAGCCGTTTGCGACAGCGAAATGCCGTCGTTGGCATTGCGGATGGCGACATTCATCCCCTTGACTTGGGAATTCATGCGTTCCGCGATGGCCAGGCCGGCGGCATCGTCACGTGCGGAGTTCACTCGCAGGCCCGAGGACAGGCGCTGCATGGAGGTGGCCAGCGAGCTTTGGGCCGAGCTGGCATTGCGCTGCGCGTTGAGCGACAGCAGATTGGTATTGATGACTGCGGGCATGATGCGCTTCCTTTCAACTAGAGATGACCCGGCAAAGGCGCCGGCGAAGACCCAGGTGCCCGGGTGAGGCACCCGTGCTGCCCACGCAGACCCGCCCTTATTAGTTAGTAGGCAAGCCCTTGTGGCTACGCCCGACGCCAGTCAACCTTTGAAGCGGGTCCATCACCTGGGATCTGGACTTCGCCTCGGCTTTCCGGCCGGACCACGGAACCGTTGCCGGCGCCGTTGCAATGGCTATCGGACTGCCGACCACGTTTCTTGAGGCGCTTTTGTCAAGGGGTGTGATCTTTTGAACAGAGGCATCTGCAAAGCCTTGTTCATCGGATCGGCCGGACGCAGTTTTTTTGAGGTGGAAGGGCCCGGCTTTTCATTGGATCGGCAAAAAGCGGCTTGCCTAAAGTCCGCTCCATCCCGGCCGATACCCCGCGCCGGACTGGAGCCCTCGATGCCCGCCTTGTCCGCCTCGACCCGTCAAAAAGTTGTTCACCTTCCCACCGCCGCTGCCGCTGCGATGTCGGAAGACGCCCTGATGCTGCTGGCCCGCGCCCGCAACGCCGCCTTCGCGGAGGCCGCCCGGGGCAATCTGGGTCAGGGCCTGGGCATCTTGCAGGACGCTCTGCAGGAGGAGCCCACCAGCCACGAGCTGATGGCCGACATGGGCGCGCTGCTGCTCGTCGCCGGCCGCCACGAGCAGGCCGCCGCCTGTGCCGAGCGTGCCCTGAAGATCCGCCCCGACCACGGCCCCAGTCTCTACACGCTGGGCTTCGCGCTGTCCGGCCGCGGTGAATCCAAGCGGGCCGTCGAGGTGCTGTCTGCCCTGCAATCCGGCCCCGGCGCCGACAGCCTGCGCGCCGAGGCGCCGGAGCTGGTGCCGGTTGCGATGACGGAATTGCAGCGCCTGCGCCGCGGCTGACGCGACATAGTTCACACCCTCGGGGCCCCGCCGGCGCAAGCKGGCGGGGCCCCGCTGCTTTGGCGCCTGCAGGCCCTGACGTGCCTGTAGGAATTTGGCTGACAAGGGCTTCCTGAAAACGTGACGCGGCGTACCGACGCAGCCTGATATCGCGAAAGAAGAGGGGTCAACACAATCCGTTTCACTGATCCGCAACACCCCTCTACCTCTGAAACGGAAGCCGCCATGAACGCCGACCAAATGCTCGCCGAGATCCGTGAAGCCAACCTGTCCTACCTGATGCTGGCCCAGAGCCTGATCCGCGCCGACCGCGAACAGGCCCTGTACCGCCTGGGCATCAGCGAAGACACGGCCACGCTGATCGGCAYGCTGAGCCCGGCCCAGATCATGAAGATCGCCTCCGGCAACACGCTGCTGTGCGCCTTCCGCATGAGCGACGACCTGGTGTGGGGCCTGCTGACCAACCACAGCAAGCCGGGTGCGAACGAAAGCGTGTCCCGACTGCACGCCTCCATCCTGATGGCCGGCCGCCACGAGCACGCCTGATTCGCCGTCCCGACCGCCCACTCAGTCACAGATTCCGGAGCCCACCATGCGCGTCAAGAGCATCCTCACCGAAGCCAAGCAGATCGACCGTGCCGTTCAGCTGATCCACCTCGGTGCCCGCCTGCAGGTGCTGGAATCCGAAACCGACCTGTCCTACGAGCGCCTGCTGCGCCTCTATAAAGAAGTGAGCGGCAAGTCGCCGTCCAAGGGCCAGCTGCCCTTCTCGACCGACTGGTTCATGACCTGGCAGCCCAATATCCACGCCAGCCTCTTCCTGAACATCCACGAGTACCTGAACAAGGCTGCGGCACTGGACGAGATCGACACCGTCATCAAGGCCTACCAGCTCTACCAGGAGCAGACGACGGCCCAGGGCCTGGAAGCCATGCTGTCCGTCACCCGCGCCTGGCGCCTGGTGAAGTTCGTCGACAACGGCATGCTGACGCTGACCAAGTGCTCCAAGTGCAATGGCCAGTTCGTCACCCACCCGCACGAGACGGCCCGCCACTTCGTCTGCGGCCTGTGCAACCCGCCCGCACGCGCCGGCAAGGGCCGCGCGCAAGGCTCCATCCAGATGCACTGATGCCCCTCGCCCGGTCTTGCCGCGCTGCACGCGGGCAATCCCGGTCGGTCCCCCGCGGGGACGGCGATGCTTGCCGGATTGACCGGCAAGCACATCGCCAGAGCGGTCCGGCTAGGGAGCGGCCCGGCGCTCGGCCCGCGGTGAGTCGGTGGGCGTAGACGACACTGTCGCCATGTGGATCACCCGTTGGCCGCTGCCGGCTCTGTTGAGCTGGTTGGCGGCCTGGTTCATTTATGCGGCCGCGCTTTGGGCAGGCCTTTCGCCCGGGCCGGCATTGGCGCTGGGCGCCGCTGTCGCCGCCGGCCTGGGCTGGCTGAATGGCGAGCGCTGGCGCCGCCTCATCGTTGCCCTGGGCTTCCCGGCCTCCGTGCTGGCCCTGGGCTGGCAGGGCGGGGCCTCGGGCCTGCTGTGGCTGGCGCCGCTGGCGCTGCTGTGGTGGCTCTACCCGCGCCGCACCTGGTCCGAGGCGCCGCTGTTCCCGACGCCGCGCGGGGCGCTGGATCGGCTCCCGGCCCTGGCGCCGCTGCCAGCTGGCGCCCGTGTGCTCGACGCCGGCTGCGGTGTCGGTGACGGCCTGCGTGAACTGGTTCACATCTACCCCGAGGCGCGCGTCGAAGGCGTCGAATGGAGCCGCCCGCTGGCCCTGCTGGCGCGCTGGCGGGTGCGTCGTGCCATCGTGCGCCAGGGCGACCTGTGGGCCGACGACTGGGCGCCGTTTGCGCTGATCTATGTCTTCCAGCGTCCCGAGTCCATGCCCCGCGTCTGGGCCAAGGCCTGCGCCGAGCTGGCGCCGGGGGCCTGGCTGGTCAGCCTGGACTTTGCCGTGCCCGAGGTGGCACCCGTCGCCAGCTGGCAGCTGCCGGGCGGCCAGCCGGTGTGGCTGTATGCAACGGTAGGGAAAGCTGCATCAAAGCGTCCCAATTGAAGTTACTGCCCCGGCGCACGCGCGGCATACTCGCTCAAGCCCCCCGGCTACGGGCCGATATGGCCTGAACACCCCCAACTCGACCGCGCATGTTCGTCATCATCGGCTGGGCCATCTCCATGGTCTGCATCTTCGGCGTCTTCATCGCCCACGGCGGGAACATTGGCGTCATCCTGCACGCCTTGCCCTTCGAGATGATCACCATCTTCGGTGCCGCCATCGGTGCCTTCCTGGCCAACAACCAGATGAAGGTGGTCAAGGCGACGGCGGCCGGCCTGGGGCTGTGCTTCAAGGGCAGCAAATACAGCAAGGCCCGCTACATGGAGCTGCTGGCGCTGATGTACGACATCCTGCAGAAGGCGCGCAAGGAAGGCCTGATGTCCATTGAAAAGGACGTCGAAGACCCGCACAGCTCGCCGCTGTTCCAGAAATACACGACGGTGGGCAATGACCACCACGTCACCGAATTCATCACCGACTACCTGCGCATGATGGTGTCGGGCAACCTGAACGCCCACGAGATCGAATCGTTGATGGACAGCGAGATCGAGACCCACCACCAGGAAGAGCACGCCGCCGTGGCCGCGCTGCAGCGCCTGGCGGGCGGCCTGCCGGCTTTCGGCATCGTGGCCGCCGTGCTGGGCGTCGTGAACACCATGGGCTCGGTCGGCCAGCCGCCGGCGGTGCTGGGCGGCATGATCGGCTCGGCCCTGGTCGGTACCTTCCTGGGCATCCTGCTGGCCTACGGCTTTGCCGAGCCGCTTGCCGGCCTGCTGGAGCAGAAGGTCGAGGACGGCGGCAAGGAATTCCAGTGCATCAAGACGACGCTGTTGGCCAGCATGCAGGGCTATGCGCCCCAGGTGGCCATCGAATTCGGCCGCAAGGTGCTGTTCTCCGGTGATCGCCCGAGCTTCACCGAGCTCGAAGGCCACGTGAAGAAGAAGTAGCTCATGGCCGGCGACGCCAAGAAGCTCCAGCCCATCATCATCAAGAAGGTGAAGAAGGGCGGCCATACCGCTCACGGCGGAGCCTGGAAGATCGCGTATGCGGACTTCGTCACGGCCATGATGGCCTTCTTCCTCTTGATGTGGCTGCTTGGCTCCACCACCGAGGGCGACAAGAAGGGCATCGCTGACTTCTTCCAGTCGCCGCTGAAGATCTCGATGGCCGGCGGCTCGGGCTCGGGCGATTCGTCCAGCGTCGTGAAGGGCGGCGGCAAGGATTTGTCGCGCGAAACCGGCCAGGTCAAGGAAGGCGACAGCGCCGCCAAGCGTGCCAGCTACACGCTGCGCGCGCTGAAGGAAGAACAGCGCAAGGCCGAGAAGGCGCGGCTGGAGCAGCTCAAGACCAAGGTCGAGGACGTGCTCGCCGAGAACCCGAAGCTGGCCGCGCTCGGCGGCCAGATCCGCCTGGACATGACCAAGGAAGGCCTGCGCATCCAGATCGTCGACGAGGGCAACCGGCCGATGTTCGACAGCGGCAGCGCCATCGTGAAACCCTATATGCGCGAACTGCTGCGCGAGCTCGGCAGCGTGCTGACCGAGGTGCCCAATCGCCTGACCGTCGAGGGCCATACCGACGCCCAGGCCTTTCCCGGTGGCGACAAGGGCTACAGCAACTGGGAGTTGTCGGCCGACCGGGCCAACGCGTCCCGGCGCGAGCTGGTCGCCGGCGGCCTGTCGGAGGCCCGCATGTTGCGCGTGCAGGGCCTGGCCGCCAGCAAGCTGCTGGACGCCAAGGACCCCAACGGCGCCCTGAACCGGCGCATCAGCATCATCGTGATGAACCGCGATGCCGAGGACGCCGTGCTGAAGAACCTGCCCGACGAGCCCGACGCCGATGCAGCGGCGCCGCAGGCCGGGTCCGCGCCAGTGTCGGCAAGTGGCGTCACGCAAGTGCCAGGGACCGGCAAAATGCCGCAAACTCAAGCGTCGGCGCCGGCTCGCTAGAAACTAGACTGCGGGCTGACCCTGAAATACTGCCCCGCCCCAGAGAGAGGATCGCCATGAGCACTGACATGAAATTCCTGGTCGTTGACGACTTCTCCACCATGCGCCGCATCGTGCGTGGCCTGCTCAAGGAGATCGGCTACAACAACTGCGAAGAAGCCGAAGACGGCGTCGAAGCGCTGAACATGCTCAAGGGCGCCAAGTTCGACTTCGTCGTCAGCGACATCAACATGCCCAATATGACGGGCTTCGAGTTGCTCAAGGCCATCAAGGAAGACCCCAACCTCAAGCACCTGCCGGTGCTGATGGTCACCGCCGAAGCGCGCAAGGAAGACATCGTGCTGGCCGCCCAGTCGGGCGCCGCGGGCTACATCGTCAAGCCTTTCACGAAGGCGACGCTGGAAGAAAAAGTCCTGAAGATCATGCAGAAGCTGGCCGCCGCGGCCTGACAACAAACAACAAGGGGACTGCCATGTCGATGGAACAGTTGGACAAGCTGGCCGGAAGTGCCGAGCCCTTGCTCGTCTCCCCCGAGGTCTTTCAGCAACTCGGCACGATCACCCGCACGCTGCATGACACCATGCAGCGCCTGGGGGTCATGCCCAAGCTGCAGGTGGCCACCGACGGCCTGCCCGACGCGCGCAGCCGCCTGAGCTACATCGCCGAAAAGACCGCCGCCGCCGCCGAGAAGGTGCTGAACTCCGTCGACCAGGCCAAGGCCGAGCACGCCGGCATCAGCAGCGCCACCAAGGAGCTGGCTGCCGCCATCGTGGCCGATCCGGTCCGCGCGGTCGCCAGCGGTGCCGTGATGAACTTCGTCAAGGACGTCGAGAACCGCACCGCGAGCATCGACAACCACCTGACCGACATCATGCTGGCCCAGGACTTCCATGACCTGACCGGTCAGGTCGTCGCCAAGGTCGTCAAGCTCGCCAACGACCTGGAGGACAGCCTCGTCAAGCTGCTGGTGCAGGTTGTGCCGCCCGAGCAGCGCGAAAAGGTCGACCCCACCATCCTGCAAGGCCCGGTCGTCAATGCCGAAGGCCGCACCGACGTGGTCACCAACCAGGGCGAGGTCGACGACCTGCTGGCCAGCCTCGGCTTCTGAAGCGCCTCGCGCGCCTGCATCAAGCCCGCCTTTTCAGGCGGGCTTTTTGTTGTCCCTGAATGTGGCGATGTCCATCCCTCGAGGGCCGGCCGGCGTCTGTTAAAAACGCCGCCGCGCCCATCGATGGCGACGTTAACAAATCAGGGAGATCAGATGATTCGATTCAAGCCGGCGGCCACCGCCCTGGCCGCCGCTGCCTTGGCCACCGCCTTGCCGCTGGCCCAGGCCCAATCGAGCGCGACGGACTCGCGCATCGGCTGGTATGGCGATCTGGCGGTCGGTGGCAGCCACTATGAGTCCGAGCCCGGCTTCATCACCTGCCGTTGCCGCAAGGGCAGCGCCACGGCCATGAAGATCGGTGCCGGCTACCGCTTCGGCGTCTCCGCCGTCGAGGCCTGGTATATGGACTTCGGCAAGGCCAAATTCGACGCCGACTTTCATGGGCCCGCCACTTCGGCGCATTTCCGCGCCGTGGTGCTGGGCGGCGCCTGGGCCGTGCGCTGGGGGCCCTACGTCGAGGCCACCTGGCGTGTCGGTGCGGCCTTCACCAATGCGGCCACCGACCGCGGCTCCCAGCATGACGCGCGGCCCACGCTGGGCTTCTCCATCGGCTGGCGCACCACCGAAACCGCGACGCTGGAATTGGGCCTCGACTATCTGCGCGCCACCGATGCCAGCGGCGCCCGCACGGAGGCCGTGCCCATCATGCTGGGCTTCCGCCAGCGGTTCTGAGCCTTCAGTCGGCCTGAGCCTCGGGCACCAGTTCACGGACGGCCTGGTTGAGCCTGTCCAGGGTCTGCGGGCTGACGCGCAAGGAGCAGGCCAGGTAGCGTGGTTCGCCGGGCGGCATGTCGGCGAACTCGATGCGCACCAGGCCCAGGCCGGCGAAGCTGGCATCCTGGCGCAGCCAGGCGAGGTCCTCTTCGTCGATCAGCATGTAGTCCACATGCCGCGCGCCGACCATGCGCGCCAGCTGCAGCGGTGTCTTCTGGGCGCGGATGGCGGGCCGCGTCGTCGTCGTCAGTGCCCGGTCCAGCCGCTGGCCGTATGACACGCCGTCCACCAGGCCGGCCTGCAGGCTGCGGTCGGCGAACAGCTGCGTGACGCCGGGCATGGCGGCGATGCGGCCTGCCGTGCCTGCATGGGTCAGCACGACATGGGGGCGGCTGCGGTGGATGGGCAGCGAAAAGCGCAGCCAGGCCTCACGTTCGGCAAGCCGAAACAGGCCGAGGGAGCACAGCGCCTCCTGGTTGTCCTGCAGCTTGCGCATCGTGCGCCGTGCCGGCATCTCGGCAAAGCTGGCCTGGATGCCGGCGTGCTCGAACAGCCGCACCGCGCGCTCCAGCAGGAAGCCGGTCGGCTTGCCGGCGACGGTGTAGCTGTAGGGCGGCTTGTCGCGGTATTCAACGGCGACGGCGGGCTGGGCCGCCACCGGCAGCCAGGCCGCAGCGAGCAGGCTGGCGAGCAGGGCCGGCGTGCTCACCATGCGGGTCAGTCGGCAAGCGCCTCGGGTTGCAGTTCGCGGATGGCCTGATTGAGCTTGTCCACGGTCTGCGGCGTGACCTGCATCGAGCAGGCCAGGTAGCGCAGCTCACCGCGCGGCATGTCGGCGAACTCGATGCGCACCAGCGGCAGTGGCGCGAACTCGGGGTCCTTGCGCAGCCAGTTCAGGTCCTCCTCGTCGATCAGCATGTAGTCGACGCGCCGCATGCCCACCATGCGCGCCAGCTGCAGCGGCGCCAGCTGGGCGCGCAGCGGCGGCCGGGCGGCGGTGGCGAGGAATTGGTCCAGTTGCTGGCCGTAGGAGACGCCGTCCATGACGCCGGGCTGCAGCGAGGCCTCGGAAAACAGCTGGGCGATGCGCGGGATGGCGCGGATCTGCGCGACGACGCTGGCATGGGCCAGCACGACGTGCGGCCGGTCGCGGTGAATGGGCAGGGTGAAGCGGGCGAAGGCTTCGCGCTCGGGGTTCTTGTACAGGCCGGGCGAGCACAGCGCCGCCTGGTTGGACTGAAGATGCTGCAAGGTGCGCCGGATCGGCACCTCGGCATAGCGGGCCTCGATGCCGGCGCGCTTGAGCAGCTTGACGGTCTTCTCCATCAGGAAGCCGGCCGGCTTGCCGTCCACCGTGTGGCTGTAGGGCGGCTTGTCGCGGTATTCGATGGCCAGCGGCTGGAACTGGACCTGGGCCAGGGCCGTGCCGGTGGCGCAGGACATGGCCGTCAGGGCGAGCAGGCGGGCAAGGCGATGCATGGCCAGCAGATTAACGCCGGGCGCCGCCGCTCGGCCACCTGGGAGCGGCAATCCTGCACACCCTGAGGCGCGCGGTGGCGCAGGGCTGGGAATGGGGGCCAAGCACCCCGCTTTTCTCGCTCAAGTTTTGGTGGCTGCCTCGAACAATCCGGTTCAGCTGCAGTACCACCATGGCCGACCAAGACTCCCAGGATCGCAATCTACCCGCCTCGCCCAAGAAGATCGAAAGATCGCGGGCCGAGGGCCAACTGCCGCGCTCCCGCGACCTGCCGCATTTCGCGATGATGGTCGCCGGCGGTGCTGCGCTGGCCGCGGGCGGTCCGCAGATCGTCGAGAGGCTGCGCCAGACCCTGATCACCGGCCTGCACTTCGACGCCCGCCTGCTGGCGCAGAAGGGTTTCATGGGCGAGCGCCTGGCCGAGATGACGCTGGCCTTCGCCGCCGTCGCCGGCCCGATCGCGGCGCTGCTGATGGTCGTCGGCATTGCCAGCAACCTGGCCAGCGGTGGCTGGAACTGGACGATGAAGCCGCTGGCGCCCAAGTTCAGCCATCTCAACCCGCTCGCCGGCCTCGGCCGCCTGTTCACCGGCCAGGGCTTCGGCTCGGCGCTGAAGGCGGTGCTGCTCGCGCTGGTGCTGGGCATCGTCGGCGCCATGGTGCTGAGGGATCGACTGTCGGCCTATGTCGGCATCATGTCGGTGCCGCTGCCGTCGGCCCTGGCCTATGCCGGCCAGCAGCTGATGGGCGGCCTGGGTCTGCTGGCCGTGGCGCTGGCGGTGTTCGCCGCCATCGACGTGCCGCTGCAGCGCCAGCTGTGGCTGCGCCGCATGCGCATGAGCCGCGAAGAGATCAAGCAGGAAATGAAGGAGGTTGAAGGCAACCTCGAGATCAAGGCCAAGGTGCGCGCCAAGATGCGCGAGATGGCCAAGCGCCGCATGCTGGCCGCCGTGCCGCAGGCCGACCTGGTCGTCATGAACCCGACCCACTATGCTGTCGCGCTGAAGTACGAGGAAGGCAAGATGGCCGCGCCCAAGGTCATCGCCAAGGGCGCCGACCTGCTGGCCATGAAGATCCGCGACCTGGCCAAGGAAAGCAAGGTGCCGGTGCTGCAGCAGCCGGTGCTGGCCCGCGCCCTCTACGCCCACGCCAAGGTCGACCACGAGATCCCCGCAGCGCTGTTCGGCGCCGTGGCCCAGGTGCTGGCCTATGTCTACCAGCTGCGCGCCGCCCTGGCTTCGCGCAACGTGGCCCGCCCGGATGTGCCGCATCCGCATGTGCCGCCCGAGCTCGACCCGCACAACAAGCCGGGCTGGGCGCCCGACCCCGAGGAAGACTTCACGGAGTGAGCGCCGTGAGGCGCTTGGGGCAAGAACAGCCCTGTTTTTCCGCCGTTTCTCCGGCTCAAGTTTTCAGACCCGCCCAGAACAATCACTTCCCAGGTGACCTGGGCCCATGGCCATTGCGCTCCGTGCGCCAGATCACGAACACATCGATTCACGCCCCCTTACCGCTGGCCCAGGCCGATTCATGAACCCCTTGATCCAGAAGCTGCAAGGCCTGCTCGGCCCGCGTGCCGGCGTCATCGCGGCGCTGGGCGCGCCCATCGCGATCCTGCTGGTGCTGTCGATGATGGTGCTGCCGCTGCCGCCCTTCGCGCTGGACCTGCTGTTCACCTTCAACATCGCGATGGCCGTCATGGTCATGATGGTGGCGGCCCACATGGTGAGGCCGCTGGACTTCGCGGCCTTCCCGACCGTGCTGCTGCTGACGACGCTGATGCGCCTGTCGCTGAACGTCGCGTCCACGCGCGTGGTGCTGCTGGAAGGCCATACCGGCACGGGCGCCGCCGGCAAGGTCATCGAATCCTTCGGCCATTTCCTGATCGGCGGCAACTTCGCCGTCGGCCTGATCGTCTTTGCCATCCTCGTCGTCATCAACTTCATCGTCGTGACCAAGGGTGCGGAACGGATCGCGGAAGTTGGCGCGCGCTTCACCCTGGACGCGATGCCCGGCAAGCAGATGGCCGTGGACGCCGACCTGAACGCCGGCCTCATCAACGAAGCCGAAGCCAAGCGCCGCCGCGTGGAACTCTCCGACGAGGCCGACTTCTTCGGCTCCATGGACGGTGCCAGCAAGTTCGTGCGCGGCGACGCCGTCGCCGGCATGCTGATCCTGGCCATCAACATCGTTGGCGGCTTCATCATCGGCGTGGCCCAGCATGGCCTGTCCGCCGGCCAGGCCGCCGACAGCTACATCCTGCTGGCCGTCGGTGACGCGCTGGTGGCCCAGGTGCCGGCCCTGCTGATCTCGGTCGCTGCCGCCATGGTGGTGTCGCGCGTGGGCACGGACAAGGACATCGGCAGCCAGATCGGCAAGCAGGTGTTCGGTTCGGCCAAGTCGCTGGCCATCACGGCCGGCGTCATCGGCGCCCTGGGCCTGATCCCGGGCATGCCGCATGTCGTCTTCCTGCTGATCGCCGCCGGCATGGGCTATCTGGCCTACTGGCTGCGCAGCAAGGAGCAGCAGCTCGAAGCCGCCAAGGCCGTCAAGCCCATCATGCCCAGCAGCGAAGGCGCCGGCGAGGCCAGCTGGGAAGACCTGGTACCGGTCGACACCCTGGGCCTGGAAGTCGGCTACCGCCTCATCACGCTGGTCGACAAGAGCAAGGAAGGCGATCTGCTGTCGCGCATCAAGGGCGTGCGCCGCAAGTTCGCGCAGGAAGTCGGCTTCCTGCCACCGCCCGTGCACATCCGCGACAACCTCGAGCTGCGCCCCAGCCAGTACCGCATCTCGCTGCGCGGCGCCGTCGTCGGCGAGGCCGAGGCCTACCCGGGCATGTGGCTGGCCATCAACCCGGGCCACGCGACGCAGAAGCTCATCGGCACCCCGACCACCGACCCCGCCTTCGGCCTGCCGGCGACCTGGATCGAGGAACGCCAGAAGGAGATGGCCCAAATGAGCGGGTTTACGGTCGTTGATTGCTCGACCGTGGTGGCCACCCACCTTTCACACTTGATGCAAGTGCACGCGGCCAAGTTGTTGGGCCGCGTGGAGACGCAAGCCCTGGTGGAACACCTCACCAAGCAGGCGCCCCAATTGATCGAAGACGTGATTCCCAAGATGGTCAGCATCGCCACCCTGCAACGCGTTCTCCAGCTGCTGCTGGAGGAGGGCGTGCACGTCCGCGACATGCGCTCCATCGTCGAATGCCTGGCCGAGAACGCGGCCGCCGTCACCGACCCGGTCGAGCTGGCCCGCCGCATCCGCACCCACCTCGCGCCGGCCATCGTGCAGCAGATCTACGGCTCCACCAAGGAGCTGGACGTCATTGCGCTCGAGCCCGAGCTGGAACGCCTCGTCACCCAGGCCCTCAATTCGCCGCATGGCGCGGCCCTGGACCCGGGCGTGGCCGACACGCTGGCGCGCAGCGCCGCCGAGAACGCCCAGAAGCAGGAAGACCGCGGCGTGCCCGCCACGCTGCTGGTGCCCGACCTGATCCGCGCGCCCATGGCCCGCCTGCTCAAGCGCGCCGCGCCCCGACTCAAGGTGCTCGGCCACAGCGAGATTCCTGAGACCCACACCATCCGCATCGGCTCCATCATCGGAGGCACAGCATGAACGTCCGCAAATTCACCGCCCGCACCTCGCGCGAGGCACTCGCGCTCGTCAAGCAGGCTTTTGGAGCCGACGCCGTCGTGCTGTCCAACAAGAACGTGCCGGAAGGCGTCGAAGTGTTGGCGATGGCGCCGGAAGGCATGGGCCAGATCGAGCAGATGGCTCACAGCGCGCCGCGCAGCCAGGCCCGCCCGCAGATCGCGCCGCCGCCCACGCATCCCGCACAAGGCCCGGCCCGCGCCAATTTCGCCGACCGCGCCCGCATGGAGCCCAGCTTTGGCGCGCCCGAGGTGCAAGGCGACGTTGAGCAGTTGGCCATGAGCACGCTGAGCTTCCAGGACTATGTGCGCGAGCGCGTGCTGCGCCGCCGCCAAGCCGAGATCAGCGGCCAGCCCGACCCCATCGCCGCCGCTCCGCGCATCGCCCCGCCGCCGACGCAGCCGGCCGCCGTCTCCATTGACGCCGCCCGCCTGCAGCGCGAACGCCGCGCCGCCGAGGCCATGGCCGCGCTGGCGCCCAAGCGCGCCGTGCCGCCGCCCACTGCACCCCAGGCCCGCCCCGCGC